>PWJF01000285.1 GCA_003560935.1 Ignavibacteriales bacterium | reverse complement strand
TTCGTCGGTCGTCCCCGGGTAGGTTGTCGATTCAAGAACTATAAGCTGCCCGGGACGGATGTGCTTTGCAACCTCTTCGCATGTTGCCACGACATATGACATATCCGGTTCGCGGTTTTTGTTCAGGGGGGTCGGCACTGCCATTAGTATCGCATCGCAGTTATCGAGATCGGAGTAATCGGCGGTTGCACGGAATTTACCGGATGCAACGGCTTTTTCAATCCTTGAAGACGGGATATGTTTTATGTACGACTTCCCTTCGGAGAGCGCCTTGATTTTGTTCTCATCGATATCGAAACCAATAGATTGAAATCCTTTTTCAACAAAGCAATTCAGAAGCGGAAGCCCGACATAGCCGAGTCCTATAACGCCGATGATCGCCGTTTTATCATCGATTTTCCGCAGTAACTCATCTTTGATAGATGCTACGGTTTGTTGCATTGTATTCCCTTGTTTGGTGGTGGGTGTTAGCTGTTAGATAGAAATTTATCAAAAATACCAAACCGCCGCGTATCATCACTTGACCTCCGTCACATCCTGCTTCTTTCCGATACCCAGATCGCTTCTAACATCGGTGGTAATTCGCTTAAAAAACGTTTGATTTGCCTCCGAGCTGTTGATGAAATTCCGGATGAATACCATGCCCACCGATAGAAAACCGCCGAGCACAAATGCGATGATCACGATCATTTTCCTGTTGGGGCTGCTCTTTTCGGTTGGAATGCGTGCATGATCGAGCACCTGCACGACCGGCATATCACGGATTTCCTGAATTTTTATCCCTTCGAATTGTTTTTTCAGCTCGACATACATCGCATTATTAACTTCTAATTCCCTTATGAGACGCCCTTCCTGCAGCATGAGCGCGGGGGAGTCCATTATCCGGCGGTTGCTTTCACGGAAATCCTTCAATGCATCTTCGGCTGCTGCGAGTTCGACTTCAACTTCCTGCATACGCTGCTCAATCCACTGCCGCTGTTCGGATGCTTTCGTTCGCCGCTGTGTTACCATAAATTTGTCGAGCTGACCTGCAATTGAATTTGCGATATCGGCGGAAAGTTTCGGTTCTTCGGTCTCTACGCTCAATGTCACCAGGCGCGTATCGCGTGCGACCGAAACATTAATAACATCTTCCCGTAAATTCTTCAATGTTTTTTCATATTCTTCTTCAGGCGTATCCTCATCAATCCTCCAGAACTCGATTAAGTTAACCGGTTGGTTGAAACGGGAAGTCTCATACTTTTTATAAATCACATCATGTAAGACGCTTTCACTTCTAATGATGGCAGGATACAGCTCGATTTCCGATGTACCGCCGATATTTACACCTGCCATAGAGGCAAGTCCGGCAAACTGTGCAAGTTGACCCATTCCTTTCGAATCTGTATCCGGTAAAATAGTAAGCGTGGCGGCGTATTGATTTGGCAGAAGAAACGCTACCGCGACTGCTATTATAGTAAATAATCCGGTTACGGCGACAATGAGTTTTCTGCCGTCCCAGATAGTTTCCAGTAATTCGACGAGATTAATTTCATCGTCGTCGAATTCGCCGTTCGGCTGCGGGGGTATGTTTTTAAGATCGTCGCTCATAATACAAACTCATATTAAATTTATTTGATCTTATTTTTTAAAACTTTTTTTATTACATCAATATCTCCGGTATTCCGCGGTACAGTATGCATGGATACTGTATATGCACCAACGATTAAATATTTAACGCCATGTTTTTCTAATAACTCGACAAACCCTTCGAAGTCTTTTTCTACCTTCATTATATTCTTCTTCTTTTCCTAATTCGCTCCTATTTAGTGATCTGCACAATACCCACAATGATCGCTGCCGTGCTTGCCATAAGCGTTGTCCAATCGCGGAGTATTTCCATGGTCCGTCCTTCGCGCGGTTCTTTCTCCGGTACGTTGACGACGCTTCCCGCAAGTATTTCATCATTCGGAATAAAGAACCAACCCGACGTCTCCCACATTTGACCGCTCGGCAGCGTGACTGTCGTTCTCTTCTTATCGGCTTTTTCGGCATAGCCGCCGGCTTGATTGATATAATAGCGCAGGTTTCTGCCCTGTTCATGCCTTACCGCAGCGGGTACATTAACCGCACCGCGTACAATGACCACACCCGGATTACGGGGAACGGTAATCTCATCGCCGTTCTTTACTCTGATATTGTCACTCGAACCGGGATTCCCAAGAGCTCGTTGCAGAGAAACGGGAACCAACCGGTCGGTACCGTCGACATCCCTGAAAATCCGTGATCCCTCGACATAGGCAGTTTCTTTCAATCCTCCCGCACGTTCGATAATCGCCGCAATACGCTCCCCGTCATCGATGATGGAATACCGCCCGGGATACCGGACTTCACCCCGCACATCAACATATCGCTGCTGATTTTTTCTCGGATCGGATGGTACTGTAACATGGTCAAAATCATCCAGAATAAATCCATCGGGATTATCCCGAATCGCCCAGTAATTATCCGGAATTCCGATGCGGAATACTTCGGTATATATTCTCTCGCTCGTTGTATCGATACGCGATACGGTCACTTCGCCGAGCATGGCTTCTTCGGTAGCACCGCCCGCCATCACAATCAGATCCTCTGCTGTCATACCATGTCCTCGGACATAGGTTCCCGGATTTCGAACTTCACCGGAGATCGTCACCGTATGTTCGTGAAAGAAGTAATCCTGTGAATATACATACAACTCATCGAGTCGTTTCAATTGGATATCGTGGTCGGGATCGCCGTTCATGGCGCGTTCAATATCGACGCGAAGAATCTCCTTTCGTAAATCCGAATCCCGTATGCGGACGAGCGTCGCGCGATCGATGAAGGTATCGTCGAGTAATCCATCCGCCTTACGGATAAGATCACTGACGCGCATATCGTGCGATAACTGATAAATGCCAGGTTTAAATACGTTACCTACAATGCGTACACGATTTTCCAGACGGTATTCACGTGAAAAAACCGAAACCACGTCCCCCGATTCAAGCGGGTAATCGCTTACTTTAATTTCATCGGCATCCTCGAACCGGACATCGATATCGAGCACATTATACCGGAAATCACGACGCTGTGCAAACGGAACAATGCGCTCAATGTGTATGCGATCGACATATGCATTAAATTGCAAACCGCCTGCCATCGTGATGAGGTCGCCCAATCCCTCGTTATTTTTCATTTCATATATCGCAGGGCGAACGACGCTGCCTGCCAATGCCACCCGCGGGCCTACCGGAGGCACAAACACGATATCGCCATCCTCAAGCCGAATATCTTTTGATTGATCACCCTTCAAGGCATATTCATAAAAATCTATTATAGCTTTTTCTTCATTACCGCGCATAACCCGGATGTTTCTCATCGATCCGTTAATTGTCGGACCGCCAGAAAAGTATAATGCCTTAAACGCAGTACTCATCGACGACATGGTATATCCGCCCGGGCGCTTGACATCACCGAGCACAAACACCTGAACGGTCCGAAGTTTCCCGATGGATACGTCAAGATACGATCTTACATCTGTTCTCGTTTGGTCAAGACTCGAATAGACCCGCGCCATATTTTGTGATAA
>PWJF01000278.1 GCA_003560935.1 Ignavibacteriales bacterium | reverse complement strand
TGCGCTTTCCCCGCAACGGGTGATTTAAGTCCTTTCTCTCTCGCAGCTTCTTCCGATAATGCGTTATCGAGAGCAAGCGGACCGTCAACGGTACATCCCGTAATTTGTCCCCGGTCGTTCATTTTTGTCAGCGCCGCGGCATCTATCGTTGACTGCAGCTTCGGGGTTACAAACTCGGTGGCAGACAGAACGGCGACTTTTGGGTTCTCATTGCCGAGCGCGTGGGCGACATCGACCGCATTGCGTATCAGCTCGACTTTGTTCATAAGGTCGGGTGCGAGAGTCATCCCGCCGTCGGTTATCATAACGAACTTGTTCTCCTGATATTGAGGATATTCAAGCAGGAAAATATCGCTTAACAACCTTCCGGTCTTTAATCCGCTGTCATCTTTCAATACTTCCTTCATCATCGTGGAGGTATCGACGCTGCCTTTTAAGAGTATATCGACTTCACCCTGCCGGGCAAGGTCTATTGCAGACCGCAGTGCATCTTCCGGCCGCTCAGATTCGATGATAGTAATCTTCTCAAAATTGCCGTTTTGTTCTGCAACCCCTTGCTCAATTGTATCACGCTTACCGCTCATTACGAAGTGTACGTTGAGTTTCGCCTGAGTTTCGACGATTGCTTTGAAGGTTTCGGCATTGTTGGCAAAGATAACGGCAACTTTTTTCTCAGGCGTTCCGGCTGCCGCAGCCAGAAGTTCATCGAATGTATGAATTATTTTTTTCATAGTAGTTCTCAGATATACTCCTTAACTGTTTCGGTACCGTTGATTGCCCGGGTTACCGCCGATGCAAGCGAATCCATTTCATGTTCGCCGGGATATATTTTTACAACTGCAATAAACTGTACGCGTCCGGTGATCCAGCCGGTCAGCCTTTTTGAACCAGCTAATCCGCCGGTAAGAACTATCGCCTGAACGGTTCCCCGTAATACGGTAGCCATTGCACCTATTTCCTTTGCAATTTGATACGCCATCGCCTCATATATTTCTTTTGCCTCTGCGTCGCCTTCGGCAATACGTTTTTCGACATCTTCGGCGGATGCAGTATCAAGATATGCAATTAATCCGCCTTTTCCCATAACCATTGTACGAAGATCGTGTTCGGTATATTTTTCGGAAAAACATACGGATATGAACTGTTGCAACGGTAAACCGCCCGTTCTGTTTGGTGAAAAAGGTCCGTCGCTTGACGCATCGTTGACATCAATAATTTTTCCGCCTCGTACCGGTGCGATCGAAATACCGCCGCCAAGGTGCGCAATGACAAATGATGATGTATCGATTGGAATGTCCAGCTCTTCAGCAGCTCTTCGTGCTGTTGCATGTATGTTGAGCGCGTGTGAGAGCGTTCGGCGTTCTATAAGAGGATGTCCCGAGTAACGTGCAAGCGGCTCGAACTCATCCACCGATACCGGATCGACGATGTACGCCTCGCATCCGTGATCGTTTGCAAGTTCCTGAGCAAGCGCGCATCCGAGGTTGGAAGGATGTTCGCCCTGGAAGTTGATCCGGGCATCGTGCAGCATTATTTCATTAACACGATACGTCCCGCCGCTCACCGGTTTCAGTAATCCACCCATTGCTGCGATTGCTTGTGGACGGATGCTCCGGCTGCGAGTCCATTCCCGTATGGCGTCTAACCGGAAATCGAATTGATCCCAGATATGCTTGTACGTCTTAAGAGAATCAAGAGGGTGGTCTATTGTATATGAAAAAACCGCCTGCGAGTCGTGGTACACTGCAAGCTTGGTCGATGTTGATCCGGGGTTAATTATCAGAATGACATTCATGTCGTCATCCGTATGACATCTCCTGTGCTAAGCAGAAATCTTTCTTGGAGCCGGACAACACTTGCCACACAACTCTGCGAGAGGGTTTCGTGCAAGAATCGATTGTCCAATCTCATTTCCGCATGAAATGCAGGAACCGTATAATTCCGCAAGCTGTTGCTTATGGGCTGATCTGAGAAGGTCCAGCTCCGTCCCTTCACGTATCATCATTGCGCATTTTGTGCCGGCATGAATTTCACACGGTTTCCGTTCCATGTCACAAAGCGCACAGATATATGTTTCCGCTTCATCAAGAAGGTAGTCAAACTCGGCTTGTCCGACCTGCCGAAGGACCTCATTCATTTGCGATTGAATTGTATGTCTCATTGGTATATTTACCTTAGCCGGCTAACGGTATTCACACCGACAGCCGGGAGTGATGATACTTAGATATTCGGTCTATAACTCTGTAATGCCTTCTGGTAGTTCGCGCGTTCGAACGATGAAGGATCGCCCACATTTTTCTGACTCATGCTTCCCTGCATCAGATTCACCGAATCATATTCATGTTCTTCCATCCAGGATTTTAATCCGTCCAGAACAGCGGTAATATGCGGGATTCCATTACGGAGAAGCGCCGAACACATCATGGTGACATTTGCACCGGCCATTAACATTTTAATGACGTCATCTGAAGTATGAATGCCGCTCGTTGCAGCAAGGTCCGCTTTTATTTTGCCGAAGAGGATTGCTATCCAGCGAAGCGGCAGCCGCATTGCATGCGGCGTACTGAGCATGACATTCGGAACTACTTCCAATTCTTCCAGGTCGATATCCGGCTGATAGAACCGGTTGAATAATACCAAGCCATTCACGCCGTTTTCATCAAGCCGTCGTGTAAAATGTGACAGCGAACTGAAGAACGGGCTCAACTTCATTGCGACCGGAATCTTCACCGATGCTTTCACCGCCTTGAGAATATCGATATACAGATTTTCCACTTCGACACCCGACAGACGTGAGCTTGTTGGTATGTAGTATATATTCAGCTCAAGTGCGTCGGCGCCGGCTTTTTCCATCTTTCTTGAATAATCAATCCAGCCGCCAACGGTGACTCCGTTCAAGCTTGCAATAACCGGTATATCGATCGCTTCTTTAGCCATCTGGATGTGTTCCAAATACTCTTCCGGACCTATTCGGTAATCACTTGTTTGTGGAAAATAGGTTATTGCTTCGGCAAAACTCTCTGCTCCGAATTGCAGGTAGTGATCAAGCTCTTTTGATTCATGTCTGATCTGTTCTTCAAACAATGACTCAAAAACTACCGCGGCGGCTCCGGCATCTTCCATTTTTTTCAGGTTGTCAATTTCATTCGACAAAGGAGATGCCGATGGGACAATCGGATTTTTTAATGTAAGCCCGAGATACTTCGTTGTTAAGTCCATCTATTGCCTCGTTGTTTTAAAAAAATTCCGTTAGTTGTATTTTAATCAATGGGCGGAGCGAATTAATTATTGATCACCGTTTTGTCCGTTAGTTTTGCCGTCAAGAATATCTGCCATCTTTTCGATCAGGTGATAGCCGTATTCGACGTCCGTTTGTGCCATATTAATAAGTTTCTTTGCAGTATCAGGATGGCTCTTCGTAAGCATCTTGTATCGTGTCTCCATATAGGCATATTTCTCAAACGGTATCTTCGGCGGTTTCGAGTCGAGTGATAGAGTTTTTTTGCCTTCTTTCCGGTTATTCGGATTATATCTGAACAACGGCCAGTATCCGGAATCAACCGCTGCCTTCTGATTATCCATACCCTTCGC
>PWJF01000112.1 GCA_003560935.1 Ignavibacteriales bacterium | reverse complement strand
TTTTTCATTTTTCCGGATTCATATAATTCAACTGCACGATGTATTCCTTTAATGGTTACATCTTCCAGAAACACATGTGCCGCTTCGGTTATGAGTCCCGTCGTTTTGTCCGGAAACTGTGCCGCGTAAAGCAGCGCAATTGTACCTCCGTCACTATGTCCGATAAAGAACGGGTTATCGATCTTGTTCTTCTCAAGAAACGGGGGGAGGTATTTCAACGCCTCATCGTGTAGATACCGGGGAGTCCGGCGCTGCGGGAGGGGGGCGGACTTGCCGTGACCGAGTCTGTCGTATATGAGTCCTTTTAATCCCGTTGCACTACAGATCTGGTCCGGAAAATCACGCCACAAATCGATACAGCCGAGTCCTTCGTGCAGGAAGACAAGCACGGGTGTATCATGATTCCCCGAACCAGGGATCAATTTCACCGCGTACCGGTATGTATCGACTGTTACAAAAGTTTCTTCTCTAGATAATGAGCTTACTTCTCTGTCCATTCTTTTATTAATTGATTCAATTCTTCATCGGATAGTTTGGATGAGTCGTATTGACCGCAGCTTTGCCGTTGACGGAGCGCTTCGAACAAAGTAACCGCACAGGCAACCGATACGTTCAGACTTTGTATCATGCCGAGCATCGGTATCTGAAAAATGCCGTCGGCCTTTTCTGCGGCTTCGTCGGATACACCGCGATTTTCATTCCCGAACACCAGAGCGATTTTCTTAGTAAGGTCCAGTGCATATAAAGATGAACACTTATCCGCAATGCGCGTCGCGTATACGGTAAATCCCTGTTTCCGTAAAAATCCATAGCATTCATCGACGGAACGATGTTTTCGACGCTCGATCCATTTCTTTGCACTTGCCGAACTTTTCTTACCGATATCCGGGAAGCTGTCGATAGTATACAATAATTGTACTTCTCTTACCCCGACTGCATCGCATGAACGCAGGATCGCGCTTACATTATGGGGGTCGTGAATGTTTTCAAGTACAACGGTTAAATCGGGTTGTTTCATTTGTAAAACCCGCTTTATTTTTTCAATCCTGCGGTCTGTCGGCATAAAATTCAGGATTATGGCTTTTCAATCTTGATTATAATTCGAAGGTTTCTTAAATTTACAAAGATTTTTCGTTTTACAAAAAGGTTTATGAAAATAATGTAACACGTGACACTATTTTCTTCCGTAGTTACATTTACATACCACCAGGCACATGACCACATTTCCGTCTGTCGTTGCACCGCCACCGGATAATGTCAATAAAATGAGGAAATACTAGATGTTTGCAGTATTGTGGGTAGTATTCATACCGTTCATATTCGCGCTACTTACACCTTTAGTTCAAAAAATTCTTGGTGAGGAAAAAATAGGTATATGGGGAGTCATTGCCGCACTTCTCTCATTTGGCGGAGTACTGTCGCTTGCAAGCTCTGGACTGGGGGATGAGCCGCTTTATGTGGTTTATGAGTGGGCGCCTACGTTCGGACTATCGGTCGGATTTTATGTAGATGGTTTAAGCTGGCTCTTCGCATTTCTTATCTCGGGTATTGGTGTTCTTATCAACCTGTATTCCTACTGGTACCTGCATAAGCCCGACCCGTTCGGGCGCTTTTTTGCTTATCTTCTCTTTTTTATGGGTTCGATGTTAGGGCTGGTACTTTCATCGAATCTCATCATATTAACAATCTTCTGGGAACTCACTACGATAAGTTCGTTTCTGTTGATCGGTTACTGGCACCACACCGAGCGTGCCTGTTACGGTGCGGTTAAGTCCATTCTCGTTACCGCGGTGGGCGGACTTGCGATGCTCGGTGGAATTGTACTATTGACCGTTGTAGCAGGTACTTCTGAAATACCTGAGTTGATTGCCAAAGCAGGAATGATCCAGGAACATGCACTATTCTTTCCCATACTCTTATTAATTTTATTAGGTGCGTTCAGCAAGTCGGCGCAATCACCGTTCCATATCTGGTTACCCGATGCAATGGAGGCACCAACTCCGGTCAGTGCATTTCTGCATTCATCTACCATGGTCAAAGCAGGTGTGTTCCTCATAGCACGTATGCACCCGGTATTTTCGGGCAGGGAGGAATGGGTACTTTTAGTCGCATCGGTCGGTTTGATAACGATGGTGCTTGCAGCGTACTGGGCGCTGCGGAAAGTAGATCTGAAGGCGATACTTGCATATTCAACGGTGAGTCAGCTTGGCTTGATGATCATGGCTCTCGGTTTTGCCGATGTGCTCGGTGCAAAGGCGACGGCATTTCATATCTTGAATCACGCAGTGTTTAAAGGCATGCTCTTTTTGATCGTTGGTATTATCGATCACGAAACCGGAACACGGGACATTACAAAGTTACGCGGGCTACGGTTTACCATGCCGAAGACTGCCGTGCTTGCATTTATCGGAGCGTTTGCTTCGGCAGGTATACCGCTCTTTAACGGGTTTGTCAGTAAGGAATTGATATTTGAAGCAGCATACGATCAAATAGGAGTTGCATCCTGGATGTCGGTGTTTCCGATTTTTGCGGTAATCGGAAGTGTGTTAACATTTACCTATTCTATGAAGATCTTCTTTGGCGTGTTTTACGGTGAGGAATCGAAAGAGCTTCCGAAACATCCGCACGATCCTCCCTTCGGTATGTTGTTTTCGCCCGGCTTGCTTGCGGTCGTTACGGTCGTTGTCGGAATTTTGCCGTTCGTTGCCGAAAGCTTTGTCAATGCGACTACAGCAGCAATTACCCAGCAACCGGCTGATTTTTATCTTACTATCTGGCACGGGTTTACTCCTGCACTGTGGATGAGTGTTGTCACAGTGGCTCTGGGTATTGCTTTATACTCGCGAAAAGCACTCCTGAGAACAGTTCATTTGAAGCCGCCGTTCGGTTTGACGGTCAACGCAATGTATGATTGGAGCTATCCGAACATTATGGTCGGTGCAGAAAAGCTGATCAACACATTCCAGAGCCGGAAGATCCGGTTTTACTTTATGTATATACTCGGTATGGTGGTGGTATTATGCGGTTGGGTATTAATAAGAGAGGAGCATTTCCGTTTTATACCTCACGATCTTTTACATGCCGAAATATATGAATATCTGGGTGCAGCTGCATTTATACTCGCAACGATCGGTGTTGTCATTTTCCGCAGCCGGCTTGCCAAGGTTATCTCGCTCGGTGTGGTGGGTTACATGTTATGTGCCACCTTTATTGTCCTCCGCGCGCCCGATCTTGCATTGACGCAGTTGCTCGTTGATATTGTCACCGTTATACTATTCGTGCTGGTGATATACTTCCTGCCGCAGATAAAAGACATTAAAGAATCGGTATCGGTCAGGGTGCGGGATTTATTGGTCGCGGGTATAACCGGCGGATTTGTAACGGTCTTTGTTCTTGCAGCATATGCACACCGGCATTCCAAATCGGTCGCAGAGTATTTCCTGGAGAATAGTTATGAGCTTGCCGGCGGAACGAATGTGGTCAATGTGATACTTGTCGACTTCCGTACCTTCGATACGCTCGGTGAGATCATCGTACTGGCTATTGCAGGACTCGGCGTGTATGCGCTCGTTCGTATGGGCATCCGGCATAAG
>PWJF01000574.1 GCA_003560935.1 Ignavibacteriales bacterium | reverse complement strand
TTGCTTATACCGGGATAATTTTTCAGCCCTTCAGGATCTCGACGCAACGATTCTGGCGATCAGCGGCGATTACGTTTTTTCACACCATGAATGGGCAAAGCAGGAAAATTTTCCATTCAAATTACTAAGCGACCATTTGCATGAAGTCGGCAAATTATATGATAGTTATAGTGCGGAACACGGTTTTAACAGGCGGACTGTATTTGTCATCGACAAACAGGGAAATATAGCGTACAGGGATATGAACTACAGCGTTTCGGATGACAGCGATTATCGTGCTTTGAAAGAAGCTCTCAGAAAGCTTCAATAAGCATAATGATTGTATTTTGTTGCAGATTTCTCGTATATTACTATTATTACAATAGAAATCCGCAACAATACAACCAATCAAGGTAACTCATAATGAAATATTTGATTATATGGCCTCTGTTTGTTCTACTAACAATATTATTTCTTTATACAACTTCGACAACAGCAACAACCAATTCTCAGCTTAGATTCAGCGGAGAGCATTATCTACAAAATGTTCGTCAATTGACTTTCGGCGGTACAAACGCCGAGGCATATTTTTCGTTCTCGCAAGACCGGCTTGTCTTTCAATCAACACGAGGTGAGTTTGAATGCGACCAGATCTACATGATGGATCTCAACGGGTCAAATGTTGAGCTTGTAAGCACCGGAAAAGGCCGAACGACGTGCGCCTACTTCCTCCCCGGCGATAGCTTGATACTCTATTCGTCGACACACGCCGCATCCGATGAATGTCCACCTCCAATTGATCGCGCACGGGGCTATGTCTGGAAGTTGTATGATGAATTTGACATTTATCTCGTACGGCCGGACGGTACAATCATTAAAACCCTCACAAGCAGTCCGATGTATGACGCGGAAGCGACCGTTTCGCCTACCGGCGACCGGATTATATTCACTTCTTTGCGCGATGGGGATCCTGCTTTATATACAATGAACCTTGACGGGAGTGACCTTCGTAAACTGACGGACAGAAAGGGGTATGAAGGCGGAGCATTTTATTCACTTGATGGCACACAAATCGTCTATCGTGCAAACTATCCCCGGGATGAGGAGGAGTTGGCAGATTATGAACGATTAATGGAAAACCGCATGCTACGCCCGATGCGCCTTGAAATTTATGTTATGGATGCTGACGGCTCGAACCTACGACAGGTTACCGATCTGGGCACAGCAAGCTTTGCCCCCTATTTTCATCCCGACGGAGAAAGAATTATTTTCTCATCAAATCACGGCGATCCCGAAGGCAGGATATTCAATCTTTACATGATCAATACCGATGGAACCGGTTTAAAACAAATAACTTATAACGATTCTTTCGACGGGTTTCCCGTGTTTTCATCCGACGGGAATACTCTTGTATGGGCGTCGGGTCGGAATGCACAGGCTCAACGCGAAATAAATATATTTATGGCCGATTGGGTCGAATGATCAACTAACGAGAGGTAAATTTTATGAAAATGATCAAACTACTTCTCCTGTATTTTATCCTTGTCTTCGTTACGGTTTTTCTCCTGCAAAGTATTGAGACTGATTCGATACGAAATAGCAGTATTACGGAAGAAGAACTAGCAAAACATGTTTATTACCTTGCGTCCGATGATCTCGAAGGCAGGCGCGCAGGTACCTCAGAAGCACGGAAAGCTGCGGAATATATTGCTAATGAGTTTATAGCATACGGATTATTCCCTCATCCCGAAGCCGTTACTATATCCGATAAAACCGACTATTTTCAACCGTTCGAGTTTTCATCTGGTGTTGAATTTGGTAAAAACAATCTCCTTGTCATCACGATGAACGGTAAGAAACTTTCACTCAAATATGATAAAGAGTTCCGTCCGCTGCCGTTCTCAACGCGTTCATCGGTATCGGGTGAAATGGTGTTTGCCGGATTCGGCATATCGTCAGAGAGCGAAAATTATGATGATTATGCGGACATTTCGGTCGAAGGAAAAATTGTTCTTGTATTCCAGGGTTCGCCGGACACAGGTGATCCGCACGGTGTCCTCAATCAATATGCTACACCGCGCAGTAAGACAATAGCGGCACGTGAAGCCGGCGCAAAAGCGATAATTATTATCACACAACCGGATGAGGATGACATCACTCTTATGCGGATACGAACAGATAGAACTTACGCGCCGTCCGGATTACCGGTTGTTAATATTTCACCGAAGGCGGCCGAAAAACTTTTGAGGCCGTCGGGGTATACTGTAGATCAGTTGTATAAAAAACTTTTTGATACCCGAAGCCCCAACTCATTTGAACTAAATAACATAGTGACTGATATTCAAACCGATCTCTATGCAGTTACATCCATTGATCAAAATGTGATCGGATTCCTGCCCGGTAATCATCCGGAAAAGAAAGATGAGGTGGTAATTATTGGAGCTCATTATGATCACCTCGGCTGGGGTGGACAGGGTTCGATGATGCCGGATGAACATGCCATTCATTACGGAGCGGACGATAATGCATCCGGTACGGCAGGTTTGTTGGAACTTGCTCAGAAGTTTGCCGCAAACCGCGATCAAATCGACCGGAGCATGCTGTTTATTTCATTCGGTGCGGAAGAACTCGGATTAATCGGATCTCAATATTATGTCGGGCACCCGTATATCCCGAACGAGCAAACTACTGCTATGATCAACCTTGATATGATAGGCAGATTGCAAAACGACGAGCTGACCATTTTCGGCGTCGGTACATCGCCGGTATGGGAATCCATAATCGAATCTTCGGCGCATTATAATAATTTTACGGTCCGCACCAACCCCGATGGATTCGGTCCGAGCGATCATGCATCGTTCTATGCGAAAGATATACCGGTACTTTTCTTCCACACCGGTTTACACGGAGATTATCACCGCCCTTCCGATACCGCCGATAAAATAAACTACGAGGGTATGAAGCGAATAGCAAGATATGCATACGACATTTCATATTCGCTCGTTACCTATGAAAAACCGGTAGCGTTTACGAGAGCTGACTCACCGCGGCCTCGCGGTACGATGGGCAATATCAGGGTGTATGTCGGTACGATGCCGGATTATGTAGGCGAATCAGGCGGACTGAGAATTACCGGCGTACGCAGCGATTCACCGGCGGAAAGAGCGGGGATTAAAACCGGAGATGTAATTATTAATTTCGGCGGTAAAACAATTGAGAATGTGTACGACTACACATATGCACTTGGCGAGTTTAATCCGGGTGATATTGTAGAAGTTGTCGTGAAACGCGACGAAGAAGAGGTGACGCTTGAATTAGAGCTGGCAGCACGACAGCAATAAGTTCAGAGCATTTTCCGGGTCACTTCCCTTAGTTCATCCTTGGTCAGGAAGCGCTGCAGCATGGGGAACAATATGTGATTTTCTTTGTGAATATGGTTTACCATTATCTGTACAATCGTTCGTGCGATTAATAAAAATTGTTGTATCGCTTCCTGATCGTCTTTATTTTTGGTGATAGTGTGAGCCGCTTCCTGGAGCGTCTCAAAATGGCGCGCTAAATGCCGGTGATCGTCTTTTAGTGAGCGGGTCGGACCTTCTACATACCGTTCCACAACCGGAAAGAGGGCTTCCTCCT
>PWJF01000061.1 GCA_003560935.1 Ignavibacteriales bacterium | reverse complement strand
CTCATCGCTCACATTGCTGTTGGGCTTTAGCATATCCTGTCCTGGCTCAAGACCGAACTGGAAATAACCCCTCAATATCCCTTTCCAATACTCTCTGCTTGGCGTCTCCACCTCGCCTTTTACCATGTAATACATCATGGCTTTGACGCGCTTGCCGTCCATTAATACAGTCACTGTTTTGCGCTGATACATCCTCGGGTAACCCTCATAGCGATCCAGCGATTTTAAGCACTGCTTGGTGATTCGCCAAACCACGCCAGTCACTTTCGAGTCGCGATTGCCTTCAGGCACAACGTCTGCTACCCTGCGAAATATCAGCTTGTGATTCTTCAATTCCGCCACTCCTACGGGCACTGCGTCCGGGCATCGAAATGCCATCTGCGTCCTATCCATATTTGAACCATAAGCAAAATACAACATAATTTCCAACTCCTTCTTAAAGTTTAATCACTCCATAAAGTCCAGCCTTTTGGCTGAACTTTAGCAATGATTAATCCCAGGGGATAATAATGTAATTATCACCTACTGTCTTTTTGGATTCGTCTTTCAAGGCAGCTTGGCAGACTCTAAACCGGCCTCCCATCTTTTTGGTGAGCTCATTTTTTCTTATCTTAGCCTGTCCATAACGCTTAAAAGCCCCGTGAAAAACCCAGTCGCCAACTTGCGCTTTGTCGTACTCTTTTTGGACTGCTTCCAACGCTTCTGCTTTGACCGTGTCGTGCTTTCTCAAAATGTCTACTACAGCTTGCATTTCTTCTTTGTCGCCCTCAGACAACATCTTCTCCACGACGTAAAACATGGTCATTCCTCCTTTCTAAAGATCGCTGGGCATTACACCCATTATTCGACCGTCTCTGACAGCTTTTTCAAAAAGGTTCGGTTTCGCGCTATAGAATACAGAGCACGCCCATCCCTGCGCGTCTTTTTCAGCGTCTGATAAAGTTTTAACATCGCTCCTGTGCTGTAAATGGTGCCTGAATTCGTGGAGAAAAGTCACAATCGAAGTGTTGCTCAGGCTTATGGTCTGCGATGGAATATGATACATTCCATATGCTCCCAAGCCTCCGCGTAAAGCAAGCGCGGGGACGGTCACGCCATAGATTCCTGCTAATTCTTCTGCCATCAAATTAAGACTTTCCATCTTCCGTTCTTCGCAACCGCCATAATAACCTAAGTTGTCCACGTGCTCTTTCACTACTGACGACGCCTTCCTGACTTTGGTAAAAGTTCTGTGTAACATTTTATTCGTCCTCCTCCAGTAATTTGAATGACTTCCATTCTTCATAATACTGCGTTTCCGCCTCGCTTAAATCTAAGCCAACGATGGTCTCCTCCATCTTTCGCAGCGCGATCTCTTTGCGATTCCCATAAGCGCGGAACGCATATATTTCCGAGTCCCACCACGCGTCTAAAACACCTTTCAACAGCCGACTTTTTTCCAAAACAACCAGTTCTTTTAAGTCCATACTCAGCGCCTCCTAATTTTTTGTTAACTCCATGAGGCCCACCATAGTAGTGGACCTTAGCAATTAACAATCTTTCAAGCGCGTCTCAGCTTCGACCAGCCTCGCCAATTTGAAAGAGAGGTGGTTGAAATTCAGATTCCTCATCATGTTTTCCACATCGTTTATTGCCCAGGTAACGAGGTGGACATTGTTCACGGTTTCGTCTTCTCTTTCGCTCAATATCTCGTCCGCGCGCTTCCTTAAATCTTCAGCAGTTCCATCCATCAACCTGACCAGTCTTTTGAGCTCATTCACAATCTGTTCTTTTTGGTAATTTACTTGCTGCTCACACATTTGGCGCTCTCTTTCTTCAGTCATTTTATTCAGCCTCCTTAAAAGTAATAACCTCCAGCAAGTCCCCTCAGAGAAGGGACTTGAGCAAGCTATTAGACGTGCTCCAAAATCATGATGGACTCGTAATGAGCGTGGGGAATCGGGTCAGGGTCAAACCAGTCGCCGATCTCCGGTGCGTGAATGTGTTCTGCTTCGAGAGCGATTTGACGATCAATTTCTTGTTCAAATTCTTCTCTGGTCAATTCGAGTCTGCTCATCAGCTGCGTCACTCTTTCGTGCGTTGCTTTCTCAATCAGCCCCCAAACCTCGCTTGGCGCGCCAAATGCGCTTATCTCCCAGCTGTGAAATTCGTGCTCATCCATTAGCTGGTTGGCGAACCTTCTCATCACTCTTACTTTTTGATTCAATCTCATCTCAAAAACCTCCTTAAAAGTGTGTTTTAGGTTAACAATTCGCTTAATTCGTTATTTAAGCCAACAGATTTGCCGTCTAAGCAATTTTGCGTACCGGGCCTGTATAAAACCCTTCGCAATTCGTTGACTTCGTATAGCTCATTAAGCTCATCTCAGTCCTCCCTGTAGGAGAACTGAGTCAACCTAATGGTCTTCCAATCGAACGTCGACCAGCACGCCGACTCTGAGCAGCTCATAAATGAACTCTTTAGGAGTGGTGTATTTTATCTCACTCCCGTCCCAGACTCGACATCTGTGCGCGACCCCTTCCATATATTGTAGTTTGCTTTGCTCAAACCACGTCGATCGCGCCATTTCTTTTACCACTTTGCTATACGTCTCACCCTTGAACTGCTTGCCATTCTCTACAGTTACGATTATCATGCGTGCTCCTCCCTTCTTTAATCACTCCAGCAAGCCCCTTCTTTAGAAGAGGCTTGAGCAATGATTAACCTTTGTGACGGGGAAAGTATTTTACATAGCCATGAGTGAATGCCTTAAAGCCAATGGATTCAAGGTATTCTTCAGCAGGCTTGTTCCAAAGGAAGAAGGGGCCATACTTGAAAAACAGCTTTATTTCCAAGCATTTTTCGCCTTTTTCCAGTGGAAAGTAAATGGCATCCAGCGATTCCATTTTTTCAACTTCTTTCGTTTGGACTCTCATTTCCTGGTCTGCGTGACGGGGATCGTTGGTGGCTCCCACGCGCATCGCAATTTCTTTCGCCAGGCTCTTGACTTCATACGCTGTCTGAACATCCAGACTCCTGATTCCGACATAATAGATTTTCATCATTTCAAACGTCCTCCTTAAAGTTTAATCACTCCATAAAAGGCACCATCGCTGATGCCTTTTAGCAATGACTAAGCTGCTGCTGCGAAGTGCCGCCTCCTTTTGTTGTAGAAGCGGTAAAGTGCTTTGGTCAGGTCGTCATAAGAAGATACTTTGCTGTTTGGATTGTGGTTACATCCAAGAAAGTCTTTGAATGCGTCCCAGGAACCATCTTTGCCGCGCCTGACGGGGCGGTCAATAGCGCGCTCAACCATCAGCTGAGTCAGCGCCACCCAATTAGCAATTTTGGGGAACTCGAAAGAACCTTGGTGGTGCCTGAATTCCATCGTGCCGTGCGCCCTGTAGCTGCAGAAGTTCAGCTTGAACTTCCTGTCGCAATCGAAGAATTCAATCAGGTCGTCAACGTCTCTTGAGTTTTCTAAGTTTTGGTTGTAGCAGCGTTCCTTGTATTCGATGCGCTGAAGATTGCTTTGGCAGTAAGTATTGACGTTGTCGCGACGGGAGGGAGCCATGATGGAGTCCAAAGTCTTTTCGAATCTTAAATACATCATCGCCAGGTTTAAAAAGGTGGTGCCTTCG
>PWJF01000141.1 GCA_003560935.1 Ignavibacteriales bacterium | reverse complement strand
CTCCTTTGCATGGTAAATGACATTTTCAACGGTAAAACCATATTCTTTCATCACATCTGCAACGGGCGCCGATGCACCGTATCGTTCGATTGAAATGCTCGCTCCGTTTTGACCGACATATGCGTCCCATCCGAACGATACCGCCGCTTCTACCGATAAACGTGTGGTAATCTGCGGCGGAAGGACCCCCGCTTTGTATTCCTCTTCCTGTTCTTCAAAAATCTCCCACGACGCAAGATTCACCACCCGTGCAGGAATATTCTCTTTCGAAAGCTCCTCGAAAGCTCCTACCGCAAGTTGTAATTCCGAACCGGTCGCAATCAGAATTATCTCGGGATTTTCAGAATCTGCAATAATGTATCCGCCTTTTTCAATATTCGCTGCCGGGGCATACAGGGTTCGATCGATGACGGGAAGTCCCTGTCGTGTGAGCGCTATCGCTGTCGGACCGGATTTCCTTTCCATCGCCATCTTCCAGGCATATGCTGTTTCATTAGCATCGCCCGGACGAATTACCGCGAGGTTTGGAATCGCCCGCAAAGCCGCAAGATGTTCAACAGGTTGGTGTGTTGGACCGTCTTCACCAAGTCCGATACTGTCGTGTGTATAAACATAAATCACCGGTACGCCCATTAAAGCGGCAATACGAACGGATGCACGCATGTAATCCGAGAAAATAAGGAATGTCCCTCCATATGGACGGAACATCGACAACGCCAATCCGTTCATCACGGCTCCCATCGCGTGCTCCCTGACGCCATAGTTGATATACCGGCCGAGCCGGTTGTCGGCGGTGAACTGCTGAGCATTTTTTGGTTTGGTATTATTTGACGGCGTTAAATCTGCCGATCCCCCGATCATGAAAGGATGTTCCTGGGTGAGTTTATCCAACACAGCCCCCGATGCTTTTCGGGTTGCGATCTTACCATCTTCCGGTGAGAAAACCTCAAGAACATTCTTCCAATCAACCGGTCGATCCTTCATCATAAATGTTTCAAGAGTCACCGAAAGTTTCGGGTGCTTGTCTTTGTATGCCTTCAACATTTGATTCCACTGAGTTTCACTAACTCTGCCTTTATCACCGGTTTGCCGGAAGTGAGATAAAGCATCTTCCGGTATATGAAATTTTTTTCCCGGATCCCATCCGTATGTTTTTTTTGTCAGTTTAACTTCTTCGCTTCCTAGCGGAGCGCCGTGTACATCGGCGGTACCCTGTTTGTTCGGACTGCCGTAACCGATGTCGGTTTTCACCCGTATCAACGCCGGTTTACGTGTCTGTTTAATACACGATTCAAGCGCATCTTCAATCGATGCGAGATCGTTTCCATCGGCTTCACGTACATACCATCCGTATGCTTTAAACCGTGCTCCCACGTCTTCGGAAAAAGCAAGAGAGGTAGGTCCATCGATGGTTATGCTGTTGTCATCGTACAGATACACGATATTATCCAGCTTGAGATGCCCGGCAAGCGATGCGGCTTCGGCGCTGACGCCTTCCATGAGATCGCCGTCGCTTACAATCCCGAAAATCCGGTAATCGAACATTTTATAGCCCGGTCGGTTAAAATATGTTTCCAGATATTTTTCCGCTATAGCCATACCAATACCAGCGGCAAAACCCTGTCCCAGCGGTCCCGTAGTGGTTTCAACACCTGGAGTATGCCCGTACTCGGGATGACCGGGGGTTTTACTGTGCAGACTGCGAAATCGTTTTAATTCTTCCAACGGCAGATCGTATCCGGTAAGATGAAGCAGTGAATACAATAACATGGAACCGTGACCGGCAGATAAGATAAATCTGTCACGGTTAATCCAGGAAGGATTTTTCGGATTGAAACGCAGGAACTTTGTCCATAAAACATACGCCATCGGGGCGGCGCCCATCGGCATACCGGGATGTCCTGATTTTGCGGTTTCCACCGCATCAATCGCGAGTGTTCGTATCGTATTAATACAAAGTTGATCCAGTTCTTTCACTATTGTTGTACCTTCTATTTATTCTGTAATTCGATTTAAGATTTTTTTGCTATTTTTTTGCGACGCTGTGTTTTAGGTTTCCTGTTTTCATCTACTTTCACGTGTAACGGTGGTGAAGATTCGTCTTTCATCACACCCATATAAATGGTTCTGTGCGGAAACGGTATCTCTATTCCCCGTTCATCGAATGCCTTCTTCATTCGTTTATTGAATTCACGCCCGACACGCCATTGCTGTATCGGCCGGGTTGTTATACGCGCTCGTATCACAACCGCTGAATCGTCGAACCGATCAAGACCCATTACTTCAAGCGGTTCAACAATAACATCGCTATATTCCGGATCGTTTACCAGCTTGTCGCCGATTTCCTTTAATATTTCAATTACTTCATCCACATCTTCACGATACGCCACCCCGACATCAAATAAATATCGTCCGTAGTCTTTTGTCATATTGGTAACTAAGGTAATTTGCCCGTGCGGAATATAATGAACGGCGCCGTGGAGATCACGCAAACGGACAATTCGTAACGTGATAACTTCAACAACCCCTCCTTTTCCGTTAATGTTTACAACATCGCCGACCCGGATTTGATTTTCAATGATAATAAAAAATCCGCTTATTATATCGCGCACCAGATTTTGTGCTCCGAAACCGATAGCAAGTCCGCCAATACCAAGCGCAGCGATCATAGGACCTATCTGTACTCCCAACTCGGCCAGCGCCATCATAACCGCAACAATAAGAATCGCAACTATTGCTATGGTTCGGAGAAGCGTACCGAGTGTGTTTGCACGTTTCCCCGCTTCTCCGGTTGGATCGCTTTTTTCCAGATTGGTTTGAAATCTTTTAATAGCAATTTTTAAAATCCGGTTAAGAACGTATGCCGCTAAGAAAATCAACAAGATCCTAACGCCGCTATCCAGCAGCCATTCTACAGCATCATCCATAAAATCTTCCATAATGACTCCGTCAGTGAAATTTAATGAAGTGGTTATTCCGCTGCGACTCCGTCACGCAACAAATGCGTTTCGAACCAACGCAAACTTCTATTTAAAAAATCGAGTTGATGTTGAACGGTGGTGAGACCGTGACCTGCTCCCGGATACAGCACAAACTCTGTTTCTACACCTGCATACTCGAGTGCGCGGTATAACTCCCATGCTTGTCCTGAATCGACGCGTCTGTCATTCTCGCCATGACCGATCAGAACCGGAGTGTTTGCATTGTGTATATGCGATATGGGTGAGCGGTCAAATACAAGATCGAAGTGTTCGTATATTCGCAGATCCCAATGGACTAATGCGAATTCATGCACCGCATCGGTTGTACCGGCTGATGAGATACGGTTACTCGCACCTGCAAATGTTACTGCTGCGGCAAACCGGTCGCTGTACCGCGTGGCGCCCCATGCCGAAAAGTAACCGCCGTATGACGCTCCGCCGATACCGACTCGATCGGGATCGACGTACCCTTTATCAATCAGATGATCTATACCGTCAAGCACATCCTGAAATTCCTGCCCTGCAAGATCCCTGTGATTTGCCATTGTGAACTCAACTCCTCTTCCCGTGCTTGCGCGGTAATTCGGAAAGAAAACCATTATACCGCGTTGTGCAAGCAGATGTGTCCATCGGTTGTAGGTTGT
>PWJF01000075.1 GCA_003560935.1 Ignavibacteriales bacterium | reverse complement strand
GATGCGTCCGGAAGGAAAATAGTTGTATGATTAGTGTTATCATCCCTACACTTAGTGAACGCCGGCTCATTGAACAGGCGCTTCGTCAATTTGATAGAGAGATACGGAAAAAATATGATCTTGAAATCATCGTGAGCGACGGCGGAAGTAACGATGGTACGGTACATATAGCAAAAGAACTCGCAGATCAGGTCGTCATTTATAACGGCGATGCACGGCAAACGATCGCGGGGGGACGGAACATGGGCGCCACGAAAGCGCAGGGTGAACTCCTTTTTTTTCTGAACGCCGATACGGTGATTGACGATCCGGATCTTTTTTTCACAAGTGTTAAAAAAGTGATGAGCAGTCCGGAAGTACTTGCGCTTACCTGTTATGTTCGAATATATCCCGATGAGGAAAAACTGTCGGATAAAATATTCCACGGCGTGTGCAACCGGTTCTTCGACATTGTCAATTCTATTGGAATCGGAATGGGACGCGGTGAATGTCATGTAATTCGTCGTACGGTTTTTGAAGATGTCGGCAGGTACAACAGCGCGCTTGTTGCCGGTGAGGATTTTGATCTATATTCACGAATACGCCGTAAAGGCAAAATTAAATTCATGCGCGACCGGTATGTATTCGAATCACCGAGACGGTACCGGCGGTACGGGTATCACCGGGTCGCGTATGACTGGTTTCGAAATGCAGTTTCGGTAAAGCTGTTTAAACGATCCGTGATCGACGAGTGGACGCCGATTCGGTAATGGAGAAATAGTATATTGGCTTGTATTCGTTCTATTGTTCTCATTCTTCTGGCGGCCGGATTCGGTTGCGCTCACCTGCACGCGCAGGTCGAACTTGTTCAGGCCGATCATGAAGTTTATAATTTTTTAAAACGAATGCAGGTCAGAGGTGTGCTTACGGATCAGTTTAGCACTGTATATGTACCCTATGACAGACAAACGATTGGCGTACTCATTGAAAACGTTTCCGATCACCGGGAGAAATTATCACGCGCGGAAAATGCCGCACTGCAACGCTATATGATTGAATTCTCCTACGAATTAGGGTTACCTCGTGATGAACGGATTTCACTCTGGCATGATGGCTTCACGGGACTTTTCGATCCCCGCCAGAAATACCTGTACCGTTATGAAGACGATACCGCAGTCATCAGCGCAAAACTACTGCTCGGTACGGAAGTACAATACTGGGATATCGGAACAATATCCGAAAATACTACGTCACTCTGGCAAATAGGAGGAGGTGTATCGGGTACGCTCGGCGGTTGGTTCGGTTTCTCGCTAAATGCCGTGAACGGTTACGTTGCCGGGTCGCGGGAACTCGGGAAACAAAACATTGAGGTACTTCGTACGTATAAAATAGAAGAACCGGACTCGCGTTTTTATGATTTTACCCGCGGTCACATACGTGCCGCTAATCATTGGGGAAGTGTGACCATCGGCAGGGAACGGATTATAAGCGGGAACGGGTTGGTGAGGAACGCGTTGATGCTTTCAGATTATGCACCTGAAATTGATTATCTCGGTCTGGATTTACGGTATAAGCGATTCTTTTTTAATTTTTTCCATGGATGGATTCTCGGCGATGAAGAATTTATTATCGATGATGGGATTCGTATGAGAAATATTCCCGATAAATACCTTTCATTTCATCGCTTTGGAGCATATTTCTTCGATGCCCGATTCCAGATCGCGGTGTCCGAGATGATCGTCTACGGGGATCGCGGGATCGAGATTGCATATTTGAATCCTTTTTTGTTTTTTAAATCAGTAGAACACAGCTTTCGGGATCGTGATAAGGCAATGATCGCATTGGATATGCAGGTGCGGCCTTATTCGGGGTTAGAATTGTATGGCGATTTGTTAATTGATGATCTCGCGTTTAACAAACTCGGCACCAACTGGTACGGAAACCAGTATGCATTCAGACTGGGAGGAATTGCCGCTCCCGGTTTTGCGGGATTACAAAATGCTCAAGTGCACGTTGATTATACACGTATTCAACCCTATGTGTATACGCATCGGATATCGCTCAATAGCTATGAACATGCGGGTTTTCCGATCGGCAATCCGGTAGGACCGAATTCCGATATGTGGACGATTCGATGGAATCAACTGTTATCGGGTAGAGCAAATATTGAATTTTATTATCGCCGGGTTAGAAAAGGACATAACGTACTTGATGAAACCGGAAATGTGGTGAGAAACGTAGGCGGGGATATATCACGGGGATTTCGACCGGGTGATAGTGAAGATGTGTACTTTTTGGACGGTAATCTCGAAAAAACAGGCTTTGCGGGCGTTTTGTTCCGGTATGAAATCTTTCATCAATTCCTGCTTACGGCAGGATATGAGTTCGGTAACCGCGAGGAAACCTGGAATGAGCAAACTTTTCGGGAGCATTTTATGTTTGGTAAAATAGTGATTGAATTGTGATTTACGACACATACATTTTTGGATATCTTTAATTTATTAATGTTAATTGAACGGAAAGAGGGATTATGAAACGGCGCGTATCTATTCCAATGGTGGTTTTCCTGGTTGTAACTGCGATGTTTATCGGTACGCAGTACAACAGCTTAATTTCCGGGGATAATATATATGAGCAGCTTCGGAAATTTAATGACGTAGTATCGCTTACCGAGAGGTATTACGTTGAGGAAGTTAATTCCGAAGAGTTGATCGAATCTGCGGTCAGGGGGATGTTGAACTCGCTCGATCCGCACTCGGTATATATTCCCGCAAAACAGATGCAGCGGGTACAGGAAGAATTTCGCGGCAGTTTTGAGGGGATCGGAATTCAATTCGAAATTTTACGCGATACGATCCATGTTATCGCTCCGGTAAGCGGCGGTCCGAGCGAGCGCCTGGGTATTCTCTCAGGCGACCGGATAGTTAAGATTGATGGTGAAAACGCAATCAAATTGAGTAGTGAAGATGTACAATCGAAATTGCGGGGTCCAAAAGGCACCAGGGTAACCGTAGATATAATCCGTGCCGGCATTGGCGATAAACTTGTGTTTGAAATAGTACGCGACAAAATCCCTCTGTATACAGTCGATGCATCCCTGCTGTATGACGAGAAAACCGGTTATATTCGTGTCAATCGTTTTGCAGCGACTACATACAACGAATTTGTGGAGGCAATGGATAAACTTCACAACAAGGGTATGCAGCGTCTGGTACTTGACCTCCGTAATAACCCGGGAGGGTATCTCGAAGAAGCTTTCAGGATGGCGGACATTTTTATACCCAGCGGTAAAAAGATTGTTTACACAGAAGGACGCAATCCTCAATTTAACGATGAATACCGGGCAACCGGAGGAAGCCGGTACGAGGATTTACCGCTTATTATTTTAATTAATTTCGGATCCGCATCCGCCAGTGAAATTGTATCCGGAGCGGTTCAGGATTGGGACCGTGGTCTGATCGTAGGTGAACGTAGCTTTGGTAAAGGACTTGTTCAGCGACAGTTCGACCTGCGTGACGGTTCGGCATTTCGTCTGACGACCGCTAAATACTATACTCCAAGTGGCCGGCTGATTCAACGTCCGTACGATCAGGGCGCCGATGCATACCGGATGGAGGCATTTCATCAACAATTCGATAAAGAAGATATAAAAGAAGAT
>PWJF01000077.1 GCA_003560935.1 Ignavibacteriales bacterium | reverse complement strand
TGTGCTCTTCCGATCTTATCGATCGATTACCCGGCAAATTTCATGCTCGCTTCCGCGATGAATCCGTGTCCGTGTGGTTACTACACCGACCCGAACAATGAATGCACCTGTACCAGCATACAGATACAGCGCTATATGGCGAAGATATCGGGACCGCTGCTCGACAGGATCGATATTCACATAGAAGTTCCTGCAGTAAAATATAAAGAGCTTGCAAGTAAAGAATTGGGCGAATCGTCCGCAACCGTTCGTGAGCGTGTTGTTAGGGCACGGGAGCTACAAACAGAGAGATTTAAGAAACGGAAAGGGATTTACTGCAATGCAGATATGGGATCAAAAGAAATACGGGAATATTGCAGTATCGATACAGCAGGCGAAGAATTGTTGAAAATGGCGATAACAAAGCTCGGATTGTCGGCACGTGCGTATGACCGTATCCTCAAAGTAGCCCGGACAATAGCAGATCTCGCCTCATCGGAATCCATTCGTCCCGAACACATCAGCGAAGCCATCCAGTACCGGAGTCTTGACCGGAATTTGTGGGCGTAAAAAAATCTGTATCTACTTGACATTACCCGGTTTTTTTCGTATTAGTGTAATAGAAATTACATCTATCCATTATACTGTAATTATAATTACAGTTATTACAGATGAAATACTTCATTCCATATCTCTTCGCTTTCTTCATTCCCTTAGCTATGTCCCATTCACAAGGATATGTTGCGGCACTTGGCGGCGGGTCAGTTCCGGATCATGTGTACGAGTGGATGGTTGAGAAATCAGATAACGGAAAGATCGTTGTCTTAAGTTATTCAGACGCTTCCAATAGTCTTCCCGAGTTCTTTAAGAGTTTAGGTGCATCCGATTCATATAACATAACAATCGATTCACGTGATAAAGCCGATCAGCAATCTATTTATGACGAGATCGTATCGGCTAATGCGGTATACTTACGAGGCGGCAACCAATGGATATATGTCCGTGATTGGAAGAGTACAAGGACCGAGGAAGCTATCCGTGAAGTATTTAACAGCGGCGGTGTGGTTGGGGGAACAAGTGCAGGAGCGATGGTATTAAGTGAATATGTATTTACTGCGCGCTATGGGACCGTATATCCTCCCGATGCGCTGCAAAATCCAACGGCGGTGCAGCTCGATCTTGAAAGTGATTTTATTAATGTAGTAAGTGGTGCACTAATAGACACACATTTCATTGAACGCGGCCGGTTCGGCAGATTGATACCGTTCTTATTTAAGCTGTATGTGCAGCGTGGAGCAAACGTTCTGGGTATAGGGATAGACGATCAAACTGCTTTGTGCATCGATTCGGATGGAATCGGAACCGTAAAAGGAACCGGTGCTGTCGCGTTTTACACTATTACCGGCGATACATTTATTGCCAGCTCACCTCAGGGATATACGTTAGAAAATATTAAGGTTGATCAGCTTGTGGAGGATTGGCAATATAACATCGTTCAACGCGAAATACTATCCATGCCCGGTACGGCAAAGCAGGTAGATACCGAACGTGAATGGGAATTGCCGGCTACAACGATCTGGTTGTCCGGACAGGATGATGTTGCTTTCAATGTCACAAATCTGATGCCTTATTTTTTTGAAGAGCATGATCCTGACAATTTACTAATCATCACGACACCGGGTTATTGTTCGTCATTAACGCCGTTGACGGAGTATCTGGAAGACGAAGAAATACCATTCACAATTTACGAAACAGGCTCGGGCTCTCCAAGTGCGATCGAAGCGGCAGAGGTCATGTTGTTTGCCGGCCACAATCCAGTAGATTTTGTAGAATTGACCGAGGGGAATGCATCCGTTGCAGACGCAATCTCGCAAAAGATATATGTCAAGACGCCGATTATATTATTCGGAAATGCCGGAAAGCTTGCAGGGGCGCTGTTTGTAAATGGTGTTGACGAAGAAGAATGGGCAGCGTATTTAGGCAAAATGACGCTTCACAACGGTTTATCCGCCTTCGGTGATTTTATATTTCAACCGTCGGTTTTCGATGATATCGATTTTTATGAAAACCGGAGTTCATCTGTATTGTGGGGATTAATGAAAAACCGATCGCGTCTCGGATTGTATTTGCAACCGGAAGCAATAGTTTCGATATGTGCTCAAACGGGCGTCCTACGACGATACAATGGATCACCATACCTGATCGTCGATGCCAAACATACGGAATGGGTCGATTCATCGCGTTACCGTACCTCGGGTTCAGTTGGACCGAGACAGGTTGTAGCTATGACCGGTCTTCTCTATCATGTTTCTTCAATTGAGGAAAATTATTCAATTGAGGCGGGCGAATTTGGTATTGTCACTTCGAAAAAAGAAGACATCGCGACGATTCCGGCTGAACTGACCCTTCAGCAGAATTATCCGAATCCGTTTAACAATCAAACTATTATATTGTTTTCGATACCGCGAGAGAATCATGTAAAATTACAGGTATATGATATTCTCGGAAATAAAATAACAACAATATTGAACTCACGATTATCCGCCGGACGATATGATGTATCGTTTGATACAACGGCACTTCCCGTGTCAATATCATCGGGAGTGTATTTTTACCGATTACAAACCGATTCAGGTTCGATAGTAAGAAAAATGCTTTATGTACGATAGTAAAATCTCAAACGATAGACTTGTTAATATATTTCTTGAACTTGCCCGAATCGATGGACTTTGTGGACAGGAAAAGAAAGTTGCTCTATATATAAAAAATTTTCTGAGTCATCTGGGACTTTCTCCTTATGAAGATAATGCGAAGAAATATTCAGGTGGAAATTCCGGTAATATTATCTGCCGCATCGGATCGGGGGGAGACAGAGTGTTTATTTCTCACATGGATACTGCACGTTCAACACGCAATATGAAATATAGAATTCAAAATGGTACGATTAGATCGGACGGTACTACCGTTCTAGGCGTTGATAATCGAGCGGGTATTGCGGTACTTTTATATGCCGTTGAATGTGCACTACAGCATAATATTCCACTTCGGGATAGCACACTGGCCTTCACCATTTGTGAGGAATCCACAATGGACGGCGCGCGGTATCTTTCTCTGAATAACCGGATAAAGATGGGATTTGTGTTCGACTCGGCATTCGAGCCGGGACACTTTATACACGGTACCTGCGGTGCGGTGAGCTTTACGGTAACCGTGTACGGGAAAGCATCGCATTCAGGGCTCGACCCCGAGAAAGGAATTAATGCAATTCAGATAACGGCTGAAGCACTTTCGCACGTTAAAACCGGGAAAATAGAAGATCATACAATAGTTAACATCGGGACAATCCACGGTGGAAGTGCGATCAATGTCGTCCCCGAAATGACGATCGTGAGAGGCGAAATTCGTTCGATGGATTTGCGAACGGTTGAAGAAACTTTGCATACAATAAAACGCGAGTTCGAGTCCGTTGTGGAGAAAAGAGGCGGAAGCGTGCACATGGAATATTCATGGGACTTTAAACCGTACTTTATTGACGAAAGACGTCCGACGTATCAGGAAGCTGTCAAAGCACTGGAACGGGTACAACTCACCGCGACACCCGTCATATCATGGAGCGGAAGCGATGCAAACTATCTCAACGAAAAAAATATAACGACGGTG
>PWJF01000418.1 GCA_003560935.1 Ignavibacteriales bacterium | reverse complement strand
TTTTTTCTTGTTCTCTTGATCTACTTCTACAACAAGGGGAGTTTTTGCAGGCGTTTTATCTCCCATAGCTCGTTTATCTAAATCTACACCTTCGCTTTTTATTGATTCTACAAATTCCATAAATGCAGGAGTTCCAACAACACTAACATATTCCTCAATATCTTGACCTCTGAACATTCGTCTAAGTCCTCTACCTAAAGTTTGCTCTGGCAAGATATTGCTTTTAGCAGAATATGCTCTTAAACCTACAATGGTTGTAACGTTCCTTACATCCCATCCTTCTTTTAGCATTAAAACTGAAACGATTGCTTTATATTTATTTTCTAAGCTATCGATGTTATTGGCTGCTTTTCTTAATTTTTCTAATTCTTCTTTGTTCTTTCCAGTTTGAGATTCTGATATTCCTTATCTGAGATTGATTCATCACGAATCCGGCGAAGAAGTTCAACCTGTATATAACTCATTGGATCGACGTACGGATTGCGTAACCGTATCGATCGTTGCAATGTTGGATTGTTGTCGAGCAGTTTCTTTCCATCCGATATTTTCGTTACCAGTTTTGCAGTTTTATCGTATGCCTTCATAATTCGCCCGAGAATAGATCGGCGAACCTTTCGATCTTCTGCGAGCATAGAATATTCCTGTACGATCGCCATATCCGCTTTTGAAAGTGTCATTTGAATATTGTCGATCAATGCCTTAAAATAAAACCACCTTTTATAAGCATCCTGTAGTACTTTTAAACGCTTTCGCGGCATTGACTCAAGATACGTTTCCAACCCTGCGTGACCGCTGTACCATCCGGGTAGGATGTGTCGCGATTGCATCCACGCGAATACCCAGGGTATTGCACGCATATCTTCGATCCGTTTTGTCTGTTTTCGTTTTGCGGGACGTGAACCCAACCGAAGTTCCGAAATTTCGTTGATCGGCGTCGCTGCATAAAAGTAATCGACGAGTTCATCGGTATTATAAACAAGATCCCGGAATTCTGTCCGCGCAGCGATTGATATCTCTTCCATAGCATCCGACCAATGCGAATTGTCAGGATCATCTTCAAATGTACGGTACTCCGGTGGGAGACTGACCCGAAGTACTGCCGTTATATCAAGTTCAAGCGTCCGGTGAGCGATAGCCGGATGAGCATATTTCAGTGAGATCATCTCGCCTTGTTCGGTAATTTTTATTTTGCCGTTGACTGTTCCCGCCGGTTGTCCGAGTATTGCCTGATGCGACGGTCCGCCGCCCCGTCCGACCGTGCCGCCTCTTCCGTGGAAAAATACTACCGATATGCCGTGTTGGCTTCCCGATTTTGATAATATCCGCTGAGCTTTGTATAGTTCCCACGATGATGTGACAATACCGCTGTCCTTGCCGCTGTCTGAATAACCGATCATGATCTCCTGATGATGATGACGGGCTGCTATGTGTTGTATATAGATAGGATGATCGTACAGGTCCTCCATCATCGCGGGGGCATTATGAAGATCATCGATTGTTTCAAAGAGAGGTGCAATATCCAGTGTGCTTGCGGTGATATCGGTACCGTCCGTTTCGAGCAGGCCGGTTGCCTTCATTAAGAAAAGAACTTCAAGAACATCGAGTACCGATTCGCACATGCTGATAATATATGTCCGGATGCTTTCTTCACCGAAGTCCGCATGACATCGTTGTATTGTTCTGAATATATCAAGAACGCTCTGTGCTCGCTCGGAGATATTGTCAGGTATGTTCAACCCCGAGAAAAAATACTTTTCAAGTATCTTTATTCGGTCTTGCTCACTATGTTGTTCATAATCCGTTACCGTATCGTTTAAGAGTTCAGCAATTGCTGCATGATGCTCGTCATGATGCTGACGTATATCGAGTTGGGCTAAATGGAAGCCGAATATTTCGACCTGTCTGATAACACGGGCGAGGTTGCCGTCGGCAAGATATTCACCTCCGTTATTCCGCAAACTGCGATCGATGGCGCGGAGATCATCAAGGAATTCATTGCGATGTAAATAACGATATTCTGATTGGACCGGCTCGTTTGTTATTGCAGCAAGTGTATTTTGTAGTCTTACAGAAATAAGACTGAACTTTTGCCGGTGTACCTCGGCGGGATTCCTGATCGATGCCCGCTGATGTTCATGGTATGAAAGAAGCTTGAGATCGTGGTAGATAGAATCTTCAAGTTCGCTGCTTACTCCCATGAGGCGTTTCGATTCGCTGTATTCAAGATACAATTGTTCGATCTTATCAATATACAGGTGCAGCGCCAGCTCTTTGTGCCTCCGGAGAGTTTCATACGTGATATCCGGTGTTACGAACGGATTGCCGTCACGGTCGCCGCCTATCCAGCTTCCGAACCGTAAAAATGCCGGGATACTAAACTGATCGGCCGGATAATACTGTTTGAGCTGCCGTTCGAGTTCTATATAGACATCCGGTACTGCATCGAATAAGATCTCGCGGAAGTAATGCAAGCCGTTTGTTACCTCATCGAGTACCGAAAATTCAAACAGCCGTATTTCATCCGTCAGCCAGATACTCATGATCTGCCGCCGGATCTCATCGATGAGTGATTCCCGGTCAGGTTTTGTAAGCTGCGGGTTTTCAAGGGATTCCAGATTCTTCCATATCCGCAGATGCTTCACGAGTATTGTCCTGCGTGTGGCTTCGGTTGGATGGGCAGTAAAGACGGGCATGATCGATAATGAGTTTATCGTACCCTGAATAACCGACGGGGGAATATCGGTTTCATTGAATTCTTTTATGCAATCCTCAATTGAGCCTTTCTGTGGTTGAGCGTCCGGATCTATGCGGTATTGCCTTCTGCGATGGATTCGGTGATTTTGCTCGGCTATATTGGATAACTGAAAATATATCGAGAAGGCGCGAATTATTTTCGAAAGCGTGGTTACGTCCAGCGAAGCTATCTTTTTCTTGAGACTTCGCAATAGCAACGGGGAGTGTTTCTCCCGCAGCGATTTTGTCGTGTGACGGATATACTCTTCAAGCTCAAAAAACTCCCTTCCTTCGATCTCAATCATTACATCGCCGAGAAGATTTCCAAGCAGACGTATATTATCCCGCAATGGTTTTAGTTTGTTATCGTTGATTGAGTGTATATTTCTTTTGGTCATATTCTGCTTCCGGAATTAGTATATGTGTATAAAAAACAAAATATTGCAAAAAAACAATACGGGATGTATATTTGTAAGCTATTGATATCCGTTATATATTAATGTAAATTAAACATTCACGCCCTGAAGATATCAGGATGAACACCTGATAGAGGAGTGGTATGAGTATGAACGAGAAGGAACATCCCGATTGAATTGAATGATTCATAAAAGACTAATACTATTTATTTTTATATCTATAAGTGCGCTTGGATTGGCATCTTGCTCCCAGCTTGCATTCTGGAAAACTCCTTCAAATGAAGAAGTTGCAAAGGCAGAGGAGCATCTCGCCCAAACCATTGATGTCCTTATGATGCTCGATCCGGTACACGACGGTGAACGATACTATGAATCAAGAGCCAGATTCGAGGAGGCGCTTGAACTGTATCTTCTGGTAACGGGCAAACGTGACCGGACTATTATACATCTCGATTATAAAGGTACAAATATTATCATACCGGTACGCCGGATTG
>PWJF01000441.1 GCA_003560935.1 Ignavibacteriales bacterium | reverse complement strand
GGTCGCCAGCCATGAGTAGTAACCCTTCTTAGACTTCCGTTGTAATTCATGGATCACGTTTAACCTCTGTAGAGTGTCCCGGGATTATCGCTCCGGTGGAGTATTCATTGTGAGTAATTGTATTTTTTAACATGTAATCTTCAGGACACATGAGCAATGCAGATTGAACTTTTGCAAATGTTATACGCTACACCTCCTACCGGTGTAATACTGGTTTCAACGATAGACAGAAATCAACGCAACAATATCGCGCCTTTTGCATGGTGGACGGTCGTTTCAAAAGAACCGCCGCTTATTGCTATTTCTATTAAACCGTCAACAAATACCTTTCGAATAATAAAAGACACTGCTGAGTTTACGATCGGTGTACCCGATCCAAAATTACTCGATGCTGTTTATCAATCGGCTGGTCTGCATAAAGAACCAGATGAGTTTAAAAAACTTGGTCTAACGGCAATTCCAGCACTCAAGATCAATTCTCCCCGGATAAATGAATGTCAGGTAAACATTGAATGCCGGTACAGGGATGATATCAAGTGCGGTGACCATGTGCTTATTATCGGAGAAGCGGTTGCTGTCGATATCCGCGATGATCTCGTACATGATGACGATGCAGTAATGCGAAGGAATCTTGTACCATTGGCACACCTGACTAAGAATAAATTTACGACGATGGAGGGTACTATACTCGAAGCATCCGCTGAGGAAGAGGAAAAATAATTGGGAAAGGAACAAACCTATGAATCTCCTAATAATTGGTGCAGTAACACTTTTACTCTCGTGTTCAATACAGGATAAAAACAACGACATGAATGATAAACAGATCATTATACTTCCCGACCCCGATCGTATCGGCAATGTTTCGATAGAAGAAACATTACAAAAGCGAAGATCAATACGGGAATATTCTAACTAACCGATATCACTTAGAGAAGTATCACAATTAGTGTGGTCGGCACAGGGGATTAACGATGAAACTACCGGCTTCCGAACTGCGCCGTCAGCAGGCGCGACATTTCCAATCGAGATTTACCTGCTTATTGGTAACGCAGAAGATGTTGCGAACGGAGTATACCGGTATAATTACCGTGAGCATGTACTTGAAAAAATTATAGCGGATGATAGACGACATGAATTATTTGAAGTCTCTCTCCGGCAGCCGTCTATCACAAACGCTCCGGTGGTAATGGTCATAACAGGCGTTCTTGCACGTACCGAACAACGTTACGGACAGCGTGCACTCCGTTATGTATACATGGAGGCAGGACATGTTGCACAGAATGTTTATTTACAGGGTGTTGCACTCGATATCGGTACGGTAGTCATCGGTGCATTCCAGGATGACGGTGTCTCCGATGTGCTGCAGCTTGCCGACGGCGAACATCCGCTGTATATTATGCCGCTTGGAAAGATAAGATAGTGTATCTAATATAAATAAATAATAGGAGTTATTATTATGAGAACGGGAAATGATTCCGATGTGGTTAAAGATGTCGATATGGAAAAACAATCATTACTTGACGATATCCGGACGGTTGCATCAAAGATAGGTCTTGAAGAAGACGATCTGATCCTGTACGGAAAGTATAAAGCAAAGATCAATTCCGCATCGATAAAACAGAAGCAGCAGGACAAGCCGGGTAAGTTGATCCTGGTTACCGCAACAACGCCGACACCGTTTGGAGAGGGAAAGACGACCATATCTATCGGTCTTTCTATGGCTTTGTGGGAAGAAGGAAAAAAATCTATTGTTGCTCTGCGTGAACCCTCACTTGGACCGGTGTTTGGAATTAAAGGAGGCGCAACAGGTGGCGGACGCACAATGGTTCAGCCGATGGATGAAATCAATTTACACTTCACCGGTGATTTCCATGCAGTTACATCAGCGAATAATTTATTATCTGCACTTATCGATGCATCGGTGTTTCACGGAAACCCGCTCGGAATCGATCAATCGCGTATCCTCTGGCCTCGTACAATCGACATGAATGACCGCGCATTACGAAAGATCATCATCGGTCTTGAAGCATACAAGAGCGGACCGATGCGTGAGGAATCTTTTGTGATAACACCCGCCTCGGAGATTATGGCAATTCTTGGATTGTCGAGATCCTTTAATGATCTTAAACAACGGCTTGGGAATATCCTTGTCGGAATGACAAAAGAAAAACGCGGTATCTACGCAAAAGAACTACGCGCTGAGGGATCGATGGCTGCTCTGTTGAAAGACGCCCTCATTCCGAATCTCGTTCAGACATCCGATCGATCTCCGGCAATAGTTCATACCGGTCCGTTCGGCAATATCGCGCACGGTACCTGTTCGCTTGCGGCAATCGAAGCTGCACTCTCGCTTTCGGAATACGCCGTAGTTGAAGCGGGGTTCGGTTCTGACCTTGGCGCCGAGAAGTTTTTAAACATTGTTTCACCCCAACTTGGTCGTGGACCTGATGCTGCGGTAATCGTCACGACGGTTCGCTCGCTGAAATTCCACGGCGGTGTAGGAAAGAACGATCTCAAAACGGAAAATATTGAGGCGATTAAAAAAGGATTCGATAACGTCCGTGCTCATATTCACCTCATGCGCGATGTATTCGGATTGCCTGTTATGATTACAATAAATCGCTTCCTGCATGATACAGACCGTGAGGTCGAAATACTTTCTGAGTTGCTCGAAAAAGAGGGAATACGATTCGGTGTAGCCGATGGATTTGCAAAAGGCGCAGAAGGACTCACGGAAGTCGCACAAAAAGTCATAAAACTGACAGAAGAATCGGAGAGCGCTTATGCTCCTGTCTATACCCCGGATACTCCTTTGATCGATAAAATCGATGCGGTGGCAAGGAAGGTATATGGTGCAAGTGAAATTGAGTATTCACGCAAAGCTATCCGGCTACTTGATCTATATGAGAATATGGGGCTTGGAAAACTGTATGTCTGTATGGCAAAAACACAATATTCAATTTCCGATCAGGCGTCGATGAAGGGTTGGCCGAAGAATTTCAAGTTGCGAATCGATGATATGCGCGTGAAATCGGGCGCCGGTTTTATTGTGCCATTATGCGGCGATATTATGGAGATGCCCGGCTTACCCAAAGAACCGGCCGCCTGGAATGTAAGTGTGGATGAAAACGGTATAATATCAGGTTTATTTTAGGAACACGTAAAAAAACACTGCCTGTATTCCCATTTATAAGAAGCAGCGGTTTTTAATTGCCAAATTTTAGAAGAAAAAAACCGAAATTCATGGAATAATTATAGTATATGGGCTTTTTTTGTCATTTTAACCATTGGCATAAATCTTGTATCAAGTTCTAATTGGAATTGTAGAGTTTTTCATCACTCAATACAGGAACGGCGAGCATTGGAAAATTTAAGGTTTATGCCCGTTTTATTAGTTATCATCATACTTTTTATAGGTCCGTTTGTTCTATCACAGGAAAACGAAGACTGCCTGATGTGCCATACCGATCCGGATTTAACGATGATCCGCAACGGCGCGGAAGTCAATCTATTCGTCGACCAGGGTAAATTTGATCATTCAGTCCACAGTGTTTTTCAGTGTGTAGATTGTCACGTTGGATTCGATCCGTTCGAAATTCCTCATGCCGATCCGATAGAGAAAGCAGACTGCGCGATGTGCCATGATACTCCCGGATTGGAAAATAGTAT
>PWJF01000406.1 GCA_003560935.1 Ignavibacteriales bacterium | reverse complement strand
CGGTGATGCGTGAATCTCCACAGGAATCTTAACCTGATTCTGGGATTACGACTTGATGTACCTTTCTTCGGTGATACCGGCTTTAGAAATGCGGATGCAGACGGGCTTACGTTCAGGGATGAAGACGGAAACCCGGTTCAATATCAAACGGATAAACTTCCCGATCCAAACATTCAATTTTCACCGAGAATCGGTTTCAATTGGGATGCAACAGGCGATCGCAGAACTCAGGTTCGCGGTGGTACGGGTCTCTTTTCAGGCCCGCCAATCTATGTATGGATTTCTAACCAGATTGGCAACACCGGAGTACTCACCGGTTTTGAACGATTGGATAACACCACCGAGAGACCGTTCCATCCTGATCCCCGTCATTACTGGCCGGATGAAGTAACCGGTGAACCCGCCTCCAGTTACGAACTCGCATTGACCGATCCGGATTTTAAATTCCCTCAGTTGTGGAGAACGAACATTGCTGTCGACCAGCGATTACCCTGGCTGGACTTAGTCGGCTCTCTCGAGTTTCTTTACAATCGCGATGTGAATGGTATTTACTACATTAATGCCAACCTTGCACCGCCTGATGCACAGTTCTCCGGTGTCGATGACCGTCCGCGCTGGACTTCATCAGCTGCAAGAAATATCCACGGACATGTTGCCAATGCAATCGTGTTGAAAAATCAAAATGTGGGTTATTCATGGAACATTGCTGCTTCATTGGAAAAACCGTTCAGCGATGGCTGGTTTGCAAAAGCAGCATATAGCTACGGCATAGCAAAAAATACCGTAAGTCCCGGATTTATCGCCTTCGGTTCATGGAATGGTAATGCCCATAGGGGAGATCCGAACAACCCCGGGTTAGGATTCGCAGGTGAATCTCCCGGACATCGAGTTTTTGCCGCTGTATCCTATCGTAAAGACTTCTTTAGATTTGGAGCTACAACGGTGTCGTTATTCATGGATGGTTTTACGCAAGGTCTTGCCAGCTATATCTTTTCGGGTGACATGAACGGCGACGGCGGTTTCTTCAATGATCTCATTTATATTCATCGAGACCAATCAGAGATGAATTTTGAACCATTTGATGGATTCACAGCAGAAGAGCAAGCTGCCGCCTGGGATGCCTATATAGAACAAGACTCGTATCTCAGCAAGAACAGAGGGAGCTACGCAGAACGAAACGGAGTAATGCTGCCGATGGTTTTCAGAACAGACCTGAGCATTGCGCAGGATATCACCACAGATATTATGAACAGGCGAAATACCTTGCAGTTCAGGGTTGATTTTCTGAATGTCGGTAACCTGCTTAACAAAGATTGGGGCGTGGGTCAAGCGCTTGTGACCAACACACCATTGATTTTCCGTGGTGTCGATGCCGAGAACAGACCGCTCTATAGGTTGGCACGAAGCGGTGGTGATTGGATTTCTGAATCCCACAGACAGACGCTTGGAGTTAGCGATGTATTCAGAGTTCAATTTACCGTACGATACATATTTAATTAAATAATATTGCATGTATTCTTTACAGCCGTTCCGCCTCCCGGCGGGACGGCTTTTTTTATTTAAACAAAGCCCTTCCTCATCTCTCGTAAAATTTAAGATAATATTCGCCGCATATTTATGTGCAAATTCCTGCCTTCATTTTATTGTTTCTTTTGTCATACTTCAGTACATTGATCTATCTAAAATACCGCAGTAAAACTCTGAATTAAAAATCGCTGAATACATTTTGTCCGTTCGGGCAAAATAATACAGAAGTAGAGTTGCGCTGTATTCTTTGAATATAGAAAATTGGGTATATCACCACAACCAATCACTATACATAAACCATATATAAGGAGCAATCATGAACATCTCATTACCTCGTTTCGTGGGGGTAACGTTGCTTGTTCTTACGATCCTTATTGCCGCACATAACGGAGCTCTTGCACAGGGTGTCACCACCGCGGCAATACACGGTATCGTACTGGACGAAGACGGCAATCCGTTGCCGGGTGCCAATGTCGTCGCCGTTCACGAACCGACCGGTTCGGTCTACGGTGCCAGTACAAGAACAGACGGCAACTACAGAATCCCAAACATGCGTGTCGGCGGTCCGTACACCGTAACGTTCTCGTTCGTCGGGCATCGATCACACGTAGTGGAAGATGTTTATCTGACCCTGGGAGAAACATACAATCAACGTGCTGTATTGACCTCCGTAGCTATCGAGCTGGGAGATATTGTTGTAACAGCGCTCGAAGACCGGATCTTTAACCAGGAAAGAACCGGTGCTTCGACAAATATATCGTCGGATAGAATGATTTTTTTACCCACCATTAACAGAGAGATCACCGACCTGACCCGGCTCACTCCTCAAAGCAGCGGGACAAGTTTTGCAGGACGTGATCAACGATTCAATAACTACACTATCGACGGTAACGTTTATAACAACAACTTCGGTCTGGGAACCGCCCAATTTGCCGGCCGTAATCCGGTAAGCTTGGATGTTATTGAAGAAATTCAGATCAACCTTGCTCCATACGACGTACGTCAGGGTGGTTTTACCGGTGCCAGCGTCAATGCAATTACAAAGAGCGGAACAAACACATACAGAGGTACACTTTATCAGTATTACAGAAACCAGGATCTTGTAGGAGACAAAATCGGAGATAATGAGTTGAACATTGCCGATTCATTCACCTCGGTAAGGGGGGTTTCAATCGGCGGTCCGATTATGAGAGATAGATTGTTCTTCTTTGTATCTGTTGAACAGGAAGAAGCCGATAATCCCGGTGATAATCGCCTTGCTTTGAGACCGGGCCAGACACCCGATGGAGCCCAGATAACAAGAGTGCCCATAGAGCAGGCAGAATTTGTGAGGGATCAAATGGCTGCATTGTATGGCTATAATACCGGCAGCTTCGAGAGTCTTCCGTTTGGTGACGAAGCACTTCGTTTAAATGCACGACTTGACTGGAATATCAATAACAACCATCGTGCAATGATACGTTTTAATCAGTATGATGCGTTTAATGATATTACAATTAACGGTAACAGTATCCGGGGTTTTCCTGCTTCTGAAAGGTACAGATGGACCAATAGATTCGGGCCGGAGGCAATTACCTTCAGAAATGCGCATTACTCTTCTGACAACATCATCTCGTCCCTTGTCGGTGAAGTAAACTCAATATTGAGTGAAAATCTTGCAAACAGTTTCAATATCGGGTACACCTGGATTACGGATCCGAAGCGAAGCGTTCCGGGCGGTGATACGTTCCCGATGATTGAAGTACTTGAGCCGGATGATGACGGTCTGCTTCTTTATTACATGTCTATGGGTAATGAGCTTTTCACCGTGGGTAACTTACTCGAGAACGATGTTCTCAGCGTCTCAAACACCCTTACCTACTTTACGGGCAGACATACTATTACGGCAGGTGCAAATTTCGAATATATGACATTTGCAAATGCATTTAACCCGGTCTGGAACTCATGGTATAGATATGAGACATACGACGACTTTGTACAGTCGGTAATAAACCAGGACCTTAGTGTTCGACCGTCGCATTTTGCAATTGGGTTTACTTACGATGAAGACAATCCAACTGCACTCCCTCTTGATGAAGTAAACTTCGCTCAGCTTGGATTATATGTGCAGGACGAATTCCAGGTTAATCCCGATCTGAGATTG
>PWJF01000093.1 GCA_003560935.1 Ignavibacteriales bacterium | reverse complement strand
CGCAAACATGTGCGCTGAAGAAGTTATTATTCCTCCGTTTGTCAAGTGTTGTGGATTTGCCGGAGACCGCGGCTTTCTGCATCCCGAGTTAACCGAATCCGCTTTGAATAACCTCAAAGAATCTCTTCCGGATAATGTTACAGAGGGTTATTCGACAAGCAGAGGATGTGAAATCGGTTTGTCAAACGTAAGCGATAGGCATTATACGTCGTTGCTGTATTTGATTGATGAAGCCACACAATAAAATATTGGCGGGATCTCCCCTGAATATGTCCCGCCGGTTAGTATTTTTCATTTAATTATCCTTCGCTCCTTGATTAATCCATTGTACAAGGGTGGCTATCTCTTCATCGGTTAAATAGCTTTTACTTCTCATGGGCATCCGTTCACCGAACGGAGGGTCGGGACTAACTTTGTTAATCAGCAAGCTTTCATCCGCATTGCCCGGTTTGATCGGCGGACCGTTAAAACCCCCCTTCATTAAAAGTTCATAGTTGTCCATAAACAATCTGCTCATATTTCTCTCTTCGCGGAGGTGGCATGGCAGGCAATGCTCTTCTATAAGGGGAAAGACATCATTCTTGAATGAAACGGTGGTATCTTTGGAATCCGAATCAATCGCCGATGTACCGGTTGTGCTCAGCATGGCGAAGGTGAATAGTATTACACTAAGACAAAGAAACAATATAGATTTCATTTGGTTTCTCACAGTTGTTGCTAATAAGATTCAAGATTTACGACGATAAACCGGAGTTCGGCGGATCGTCATTCACGGTATGGTCGAGTTGACGGATCTTGATCATTATAAAAAATACTAATATAAGTACCGGGATAACAAAGTATAGTAAGAGAGTAACTCTATATGAAAACGACGGAAATTCTATTTTTGTTTCATTATTGAACGGTTCTCCCGCTGATATAACGACGACATTCGATTCATAGGGAACCGAGTCAATTGTATGACTTCCGGTCTGCAAAGAGCTGAATGATGATAGTATCATTAGAATTATGAACATCCTTAATGCATGCATATAGTAGTAATTCGATTACATATAAGCGCTAATAGTTATTCCAATACAGTATACAATAATTATCGTTCCCGTAATTAATATAAATTTATTTCGTTCCTCGTTTTTTGCCTTGCGGTCCAGGAACGGCAGTAGAAACACAATAAGTCCCCCGATCATCAATACGATATTCAGAAATGTTTCCCCGTCGATCATCAATATTTGCGATGGAAGGATACTTAGTGTCTGGTACATCGGAATGAAGTACCATTCCGGTTTGACTCCTTCCGGTGCAGGGCGCAGTAGATCCGCCTCTTCTCCCAATCCCCATGGCATCAGAATCGACAAACACAGCAGCAGGATAAACGCGAACCCCCAGATCCGAAAATCACGGAGCAGAAAGTTCGGATAAAATGGGATATCTTCCCCTTTGAGAGGTGTTTTGATCGGTTTACTTGAACCATAGTATTGATTCAGAAAAAGATGAACACCGATGAGAAATAAAGTCGCTATCGGTAACACAAATACATGGAGTGTGTACATGCGAGGTATCGTAGCTTCTCCGATGTCCTCTCCGCCGCGGAGCAATCCAACGAGAGTCGGACCGATAAACGGAATCGATTTTGGTACCTCAGTACCGATTTGTGTTGCATAGAAAGCGACATCGTCCCACGGCAGCAGATACCCGGTGAAACCAAATCCGAGAATGAGAAAGAGCAGGATAAATCCCGACATCCACATCAGCTCGCGCGGAGGTCGGTATGCCTGGAGATAAAATACAGATACCATATGAAGCAGCAGTGCTGCGATCATTAAATTTGCGGCCCAGCTATGAACCGACCTGATAAGCCAGCCGAAGGGTACTTCGTTAATGATATACGCTACACTTTGATGCGCACCGTCGATGGTCGGTTTGTAGTATAACATGAGCAAGACACCGGTGAGTATTTGAACCATTAAGAAGAACGCAGTAAGCCCGCCGAGATAATACCACAATGTATGTCGGTGACGGGGCACCATTTTATTTTTAAGATGATTATCAATCGTTTCAACCGGCAATCGATCCGTAAGCCAGGTGCGTATTGACGGCGACAATCGGGAAAGCCGGTGTATAAGGTTTTGTCTCATGATACGGTCACAATGATATTGTCATTGTCGATTTCAATAGGGAGCTGCGGTAACGGTCGCGGAGCAGGGCCTGAGATATTGTTGCCTTCGATATCGAATACACTGTTATGACAGGCGCAAAAGATATCGTTCTCTTCCTCACGGTACCGGACCACACATCCCAGATGCGTGCAATTTGCCAGAAATGCCCGCTGCTGTCCTTCAGGTGTTGTGATGAGAAGAACGGGTCTGTTTCCCAAAGAAACGGTTTTTCCGGTATGAGGCGGTATGTCTCCCGTCGTTGCTACTGCAGCCGTAACCGGTCCCTTACGTTTTGGAGGAGAGGCATACCGGAAAACGGTGGAGAGAAAGGGAACGGCAGTAACTACCGTCCATCCAAGCAGAAGTATATTCAATATCCTTCGTCTGCTTTTCTTACCCGTTCTTTTTATCATCAATTTTTACCGAATATAAACCATCCGTTTTGCCTGTACCTTCTGATCCGATTGCAGCCGGTAGATGTACACACCGCTCGGAATACCGGTTGCATCAAAGATTACCGAATGATGACCTGCATTGCGCATGCCGTCCACAAGCGTGGCGATTTTTTGACCGTGAATTGCGTACACTTCAAGCATAACCTGCATACGCTCCTGTAGCGCAAACTGTATCTCGGTCGACGGATTGAACGGATTTGGATAGTTTTGTTCGAGCCGGAATAACTCCGGTATATCTCCGGCTCGTTCATTGACCGATGTTACGGTCGCGGTAAATGAACCGGTCATGCCATAGAGGTCATCGTGCAGGTTGCATTGATAGTTATAGGTACCGTCGACCTCGACCACGTATCGAAATTCCGTCCCCGAATCGATCGGGCCCCAGTGTTGAGCTCCGTCCGGTACTGAAGATGATTGGAGAGGATGTTCCACAAAATCACCCTGCCAGATAATTGTATCCCCTACCGCAACATCCAATTGATTGGGATTATAACTGAAATTATCAAACTGAATGATATGTCCCTGCGGATCACCGGCATTCAGGGAAAAGAACGAAAAGACGGTCGATAAAAAAACGGTAACACCGGTTAATCGAGCAAACACGACAGTCGGACGCATACGTTTATTCCACTTCTGTTTCATGATGTTCTCCATGAAGATGTGTATTTACTTAGTACGATGTTGTTAATTATCTTCTGCACCTTCATTAATCCACCGTTTGATGATATCCTGCTGGCTCTCAGGTACCGGCGACATTCCAAACGGCATACGGTTACCGAGCGGCGGATTTGGCGACATTTGCCGGATTAACATACTTCCCTCAGCATTGCCGGGGATAACCGCCGGTTCACCGCTATCTCCTCCCGCGAGCAATCTCTCCACTGAATCAACCCGCAGGTTATTCTCCTGCAGAGTCGGACCATGACAGCCGATACATCCGTGCTGCTGAAAGATCGGTATGACATGTTCACTGAACGAAACCGGTTCATCAGGATCCGGTCCAACAGGGTCATCGTCGTTACAACCTGTTATAACAAATGAAAAAATCACTATCACGACGGTAAATGTTTTTGTTAAATACAACATACATGCCTCCTTTTAACGTATTAATAGCATCCGTTTTGTTTGCGTAAACGTGCCTGCAGTTAATGTATAAAAATAATTTCCGCTGCTAAGAGTGCCCGCATCGAGTTCCACGTGAAATGCACCGGCGGAGAATTCTTCGCTATCAATGAGCGTTGCGACTTCGCGTCCGAGGATATCGAATATTTTAAGCGTAACAATTTCTCTCTGCGGAAGTTCAAACGATATTATCGTCGAGGGATTGAAGGGATTGGGATAATTCTGGTGTAAAGCCAGTTTTTCCGGTAAGGTGACATCATCTTCATCCACGGAGGTGACTGTCCCTCGTGTTAACTCTACTGACGCAGCCGGTCCCGGTTGATTTAAACTTCCGTTGCTGCTGATCACCCTATGATAAACGGTTATCGATTCTCCTACCGCGACACCGGCCTGACCGAGCATAGTGTCAATGTCTCCCATGGTTGCTCCGGCTGTTTCGGCATCGCCCGCATTAATATTTATGAGCAGCGTATCGAACTCTTCATCGCTTGCAAGCTGCCAGATGTAGACCACTGCATTATCGGAAGGGTCGGTTGCTTCGCTCCATGTAACCGGAAATTCAACATCGACATCACCTTCGACGATTACATTTTCCCCGTCTTCGGGTGTGAGGATTTCAGAAACAGTGGGGAAGAAATGCGGGTCGAGCAAGAGTTGTCCGCGAATTTCACCCGGTGGATAGTTTTCCGAATGGATGTTGGCGTATAATCTGCCTTCTACAAGAAGCATTTCAGTGTCTTCATCCATTTCAAACAGATTATTCGAAACCTCAAAAATACCACTTCTATCATCATCACCGATTGTAACTGACAGAACAATTTCTATTCCTCCGGTTTCTCCCGGTCCACCGAGATGCAGATGTGCACCTCCCCCGATATCGGTTGCCAGATCACTGGAGAGATCTGCAAACGACCCGCTCACAATGATCCGGTCACCTGTTCGCTCTACTGCCAAACCTCCCGTTGCTTCAGTTATGACCGGACTGCCATTTATAACCTCATTTAATCCTTCAAGGTTAGCCGTAAAATAGCTATGTGCTTCGCCCAGTAGTTGTCCACGGATTTCTCCCGGTCCATAATTCTCAGAATGCACATTAACATAATACCGCCGAGCTATGAGGTTTTCCAGCTCTTCATCTTCCAGTTCGTAGGTATTAACTTCTGCTTCAAAGATTCCCGACATGTCGTTTTCACCGGGTGTGACTGTTAGCGGGATAATTATACCACCGCTTTCGCCGGCATATCCGATGTGGATGTGCGCCCCACCTCCAATATCGACGGCTAATGGACTGGAAAGTCCTGCGAACGAACCTGTTACGATCAATTCATTGCCTGTCAATTCAGCAACCACAGCACCCGTGGCATCCGAATCGACGGGAGGAGTTTCCGTTGATCCGGAAAGATTTGCCTGAAAAATTGCATCGGACTGTGCAAGGATCTGTCCGCGTATTTCACCCGGTTGATGATTCTCGGAATGAACGTTTACATATAATTCCCGATTGTGAAGCATCTCAAGTTGATCTTGCGTAAGCGTAAATGTATTGTTGTCTGCTTCAAATACTCCACTTAACAGATCATCACCCGGTGTGACATCCAGTACGACCTCAATGCCCCCGGCCTGTCCCGCATATCCCGTATGTATATGTGCTCCGCCTCCTATGGCGACCGCGAGCGGACTGGAAAGGTTACTGAACGAGCCGGATAGTGTTATTTCGTTATCATTCAGTTCAACGACCAATGCACCGTGAGCTGAGGTAAGTATGGGCGGTGTCTCATTATTACCGGTCAGATTAACCCGTAACACCTGTTCTGCAGCGGGAACAAGCTGTCCCCTGATCTCGCCCGCCGGGAACATTTCAGTATGAATGTTCACGTAATACCGGCGCTCTTCAAGCGCTTCAATCTGATCCGAATTCAGCTCAAATGTGTTATCTCCTGCCTCGAAATCACCCCCTCGCATATCCGCATCCAGATCCGCATTCAGGGGGAAAATGACGCCACCGTCTTGACCGGCATACCCGACGTGGATGTGCGTACCGCCGCCAATAGCTACAGCAACGGGAGAAGTTAGATTTGAGAATGAACCGGAAACAGTCAGTGTAGTATCAGTTAGCACTGCCTCAATGGTTCCTGAAGCAGTCGTTGGCGGCAGGTGAACCTCATTACTACCGCTTAACTGCGCTTCATAGTTCGTCTGAGCGAACACCGTCGATGAGCAGAGCAATAATATAACTATCGTCAATAGAGTATAAATAGTACCGGTATTCATATGACCCTCCTGTGTGTTATGAAATTGATTTTTTAATAAAGCACATATTAAAATTCTTTTACTATCTTATTTCGAATATCTTTAATTTGCACGTTTAATTGTCATTCGCACCTTCATCGATCCATTGCTTTATTATATCCTGCGAGATTCAGGTACCGCTGATGCTCCTTGCGGTATACGATCACCGAATGGTGGATTTAGTGAGAGTTTTTGGATTACGAGGCTGTTATCCGCATTACCGGGATCGATTGCCGGTCCGTTCTCTCCTCCATCAAGAAGACCCTGGACTGTTGTAACAAAAAGACCCGCTTCACCTCCATGACATGCCGCGCATTCGTGTTGTTGAAAAATAGGTAAAACATCATTTATAAATGAGACTTCCTCCATCGGTGGATCGGTGGATGAGTCGTCGCATCCGACTACCAGTAAAGCGTTGATAAACAAAACCGAGGTGATGCAGTATATTAATTTGGTTAACATTCAATACGCTCTTCCTTCTCGTGGTAGGATTGTTATCGGTTTTATTCTGCTTTTTGTATGTACAATAATGATACCAGAATAGGAATGGCTGAAAAATAGAGTATTTGGCTCGATTTAAACGATCTCTGTGAAAAGTGTGGAATCAATGTCACACAGATTTGAACGGGGGATAGTCGAAGTGGGGAAGGCGTGTCACAATTGTTTTTTAATCAATGAGGAAAGCGAATTAATCAATGGAGAGTTACGAGCGGAAACGGTCGATATCGATTGAATATTCCGATAATTTTCTGTAAATGGTTTTACGATCGACACCCATCATGCGGGCGATTCGATTGATATTTCCACGATGAGCTTTCAGTGCGGTGATCAGATATTTCATCTCTGCATCTACGGAAATACTTTTCATATAATCTTTGAATGCAATATTATTCTCAATAGCCGTTGCGATGTCGGGTGGCGATCCGGCGCCGGTGTGTACATCATTTTCCGGGAGATCGATGTCGGTTATGCATTCACCTTCTGCTTTAATGATCGCACGCTTGATGATGTTTTCCAGCTCGCGGATATTTCCTTTCCAGGAGTAATTCATCATAGATGAAATAACCGATGAAGATATTTGTTGTACATGCTTACCGAACGACGTACCGTATTTCTCGATAAAGTGCTCTGCAAGCAACGGAATATCTTCCAGCCGTTCACGGAGCGGTGGTAACGTGATCGGAAAAATATTCAGCCGATAAAAAACATCTTCACGGAATGCGCCGTCGGCGATCATTTCTTCAAGAGGTTGATTTGTCGCTGCGATAATTCGTACGTCGGAGGTGATTGTTTCCGTACCGCCAACACGGTCAAACGATTTGTCCTGTAAAAACCGGAGCAGTTTCGTTTGTGATGAGTATGGAATGTAACCAATCTCATCAAGGAAGAGCGTGCCGCTATCGGTTTCCTCAGCTCTGCCTTTGCGGTCTCTGTCGGCTCCGGTGAACGCCCCTTTTACGTATCCGAACAATTCGCTCTCGAACAATTGTTCGGGAATGGCGGAACAATTAACGGTTGTAAATAGTTTATCACGCCGGGGACTGTTGAAGTGTATCGCTTTGGCGATCAACTCTTTGCCGGTTCCGGTTTCACCGCGGATGAGGACAGTGACATCGGTTTCGGCTACTTTCTTCACCAACTCAAAGATATCGCGCATCTTTTTATTACGGCTTTTTATATTATGAAATGTATAAAGCTTGTTCACTTCCTCCTGCAATGTGGAAAGTGCCCGACGGTTTCGCTGATGATCGAGCGCACGCCGCACTTTAATCCGAAGCTCATCATTATTGCACGGTTTCGACAGATAATCGAATGCACCCGATTTCATCGCTTTCACCGCTGTTTCAATAGAACCGAATCCGGTTATCATAAGAGCCGGTGTTTCGGGGTAATGTGTCTGTATATGTTCGAGGAGTTGTAACCCGTCCATTTTCTCCATAACCAAGTCCGAAAGGACAATATCGTAGGTACGTTGCCGTAATTCGTCGATCGCCTCGTGAGCGGAGGTGACGGCCTTTACCGTGTATCCTTCGTCGTTCAGAACCGCCGACGTCGCAACATGAAATGCCTTGTCGTCATCGACCACTAATACGGAAGCTCTATGTTTTACAGTGGTTGTCATATTTTTTCTTCTGCAGAATGCAACGGTATGCTCACGATAAACGTTGCACCCTTACCGTTTTCGCTTTTAACGTCAATATCCCCGTTATGTTGTTTAACGATGCCGTAACTCACCGAGAGTCCGAGTCCCACGCCCTTTACTTCGCTTTTTGTCGTAAAGAATGCATCGAAGATCTTATTCAGGTTTTCTTTTGGAATACCGATACCCGTATCGCGGACAATCACCTGTGCTTTCCCGTTCTTACAGTGTGTCGATACATAGAGGTCGCCGCCCCCCGGCATGGCGTCCTTGGCATTCAGAATAAGGTTGAAAAACACTTGCTTTAGTTTTTCACGAGAACAATAAACCGGTAACGGAGATTGTGTAAAATCCGAATGACAGACAATATTATTTTTTTTGAGTGTCTCTTTATTGATTTTCAGCGTTTTGTTGATAATGGCAGAAAGATCGTTTTCTTCGAATGTATCGTCGCTCATGGTCGTCCGGTAGAAATTGAGCATTTGTCTGGTGAGCCGGGACATCCGTGTCACTTCTTCGAGTGCGACCGCGATAAGCTCACGGTTGTCTGTGTTTTTCTGTGCCCGTTGAAGTGCGGTTTCAAGGCAGCTTTGAATGTTGTGTACGGGATTATTGATCTCATGTGATAATTGTGCGGTAAGTTTTCCGGTGGCGGCAAGGCGCTCGCTTTTTACAAGCTCTTCCTGCGTCTCTCGCAATTTCTCGAACGCTTGTTCGAGCTCGACATTTTGATCCTTAAGATCGATATTCAGTTTGTCAAGTTCATCGATTTTTTCTTTGAGCGATATGCTCATCTCGTCAAACTTTTTCGCCAGAAAACCGAGTTCATCGCCCGATGTGATATCACTCCGGTAGCCGAATCGTCCTTTGCTTATCTCTTTTGTACCTTCGACAAGTTTTTCAATAGGTTTGCCGATACTTCTGGAAATGATCGACCCAACGATTGCCGCTAATACGAGCACAAAGATTGAAATAAATAAGAGCGCACGTCGAAGCGGTGAGAGTGTCGCATTGAGCTCGCTCTGTATAGATTTGATCACAACATAAGCAATATTGTCGGAAAGGAAAAAGGGGATACCGAGATAGAGGTCCCCGTTCACGTCGAATTCGCGTATTTCCCGGTTATCTTCATCTATGAATCCTTCAAGCAGGGAGGATGAAAATCTTTTTTCCGTAGCATCGATAATCGAATTGTTTGAAATAAGAACTATATCGCTGTTTGTCATGTTGCGGAGCTGGTTCGTTTCGTCGGCCGATAGCCTGAAACCGATCGTGATGGTACCGAGAAGCTCCGCTTCGATAGTAATGGGAGCCGTCGCTATCCGGAACACCTGGTTGTTAATCTGAATAACCGATGCCGAAGGCGTGAAATTCAGCGCCCGATCGATGATCGGATGGCCGGTGGTAATCGCTCGCGGATGTGGGTGATCGAATAGTTCAACAAGAGGGTGTCCGTTTTTATCGGTCAGTATAAAAATATCCGATCCGAGTCCTTCGTTGATCTCTTGCATGAGTTGAAGAGCGGTTGTGCTGTCGGCAAGTTCGGCGACCGCCTTCAGCCGGGGAGATTCGGATATGACGAGACTTCCTTTTATGCTGTCTTCGTTGCGCAGTTCATTGAAGACCGAGACGGTATAGTAATTACTTCTCAGCTCTTCGGAAAAAGTTGCTTTGATCCGGTTATACATTACCGACGTTGTCACAAAATACGTGACGACCACAAGGATGAATACGATAGCAATAATTGAAAGCAGTATTTTATTTCTGAATTTCATATTAATATAGAATCAGAAATTCGTAACCAACTGCAGAGCAAACATAGAGTTTGATATACGTTCGGGTCCATATAACACCGTTTCTTTGAATACAGCCTTTGCGAGTGTATTTCGGTCTATCGCGAAACCGAGGCCGCCTTCCACCTGCAGTACATCATGATCCCATTGCTGATCGATTCCGTCTGCGGTAATGTCGGAGAATAACATCTGGTTCATACGTGCTGCAACAAACCATCTCGGTCGAAACGTATATTTCACCTCTGCATAGTATCCGAATACATCAAGATTTTTTGTGGTACTAAACGGATATTCCCAGCTATTGTAAAGAGCTTGTGTGAAGAACCGCAGATGTCCGCGGCTATATTCAAGGTCGATGCTGCCAATGTATTGACGGTAATCTCCGGCAGAGGCATCATAGGGAAGGTACGTGTCGGTATTTTCCGAAAGATAGCTGCCCCAGCTGAATGAGCCGCCGATCGTTAATCCAAAAAGCGGCGTAACCGCGACGCGGAATAATTTCCCCAGATTATTATTTACATTCAAACTGTTTCCGTAACTGCCGGTGTTGCTTACCGTGCCGTTCATCAGTACGGCAAAGTAATCGACAATCCCGATCGAACCGAAGATCATGACCCCGGTTTCGTATATTCCGCGATCGAGTACGGGCATACTCGACGGCAGGTCTTCCGATCCGCCGAGCCCGCGACTTTGAATCATAGCTTGTTCATCCGGAAAAAGATAGTCCGACATCACGACGGTATGGTATTGATAGATAAGCGGAAGATCGAACAAAAAGTTATTGGCGGGAAAACGACGTGAATACAGATTCCCGAACGGCATATCGAATTTGCCTGCCTGGATGTTAAAACCGATGGGTGAAATATCGCTGATACGAATGGCGAGGTAATCGATGTTTATAATCTGATCCTGATAGGATCGTATGTTGATGTAGGCGGTAACCCTGTCTGTAATGTATGCATCCGCCAGGATGTCCAACCGCCAGAGAAAAGTAGGCCGCCCTTCATTGACGGCCAGTTGCGGTGTATCTCCCGATGATTGCGAAAAGGCAGGAGATACTTGTCCGTAAACATCGATTTGTGCCGTTAACCCGGATATAATTACAAACCCGTTGAGCAGAATGATCATCAATACTGTGCGAAGCATAGTTTTCCTCAATACACAAAATTCACTGTCGAAACGGAACCGGGTTTAATTTCAATCTCACGGCTTTCAACGAGATTTCTGCCGTACCAGAAATGTATGGTATACCTCCCGGCAGGTACTTCAGGGAGACTGTAATTACCCGATTCGTCGGGTGAAGTAAAGTATGGATTATCAAGTACAAGAATAGTGGCATTCATGTGCGCGTGGATGTCACAATAAATCCTTACGACTCCCGGCGTGTTGAACGTAACCGTGCGAAACTGACCTTCGGGATAACGACCGAGATCGAACTGTCTTGGTCGTGAATAGGAAAAAACATTATGATATACGTCGTCATTATTTGGAAAGACGACAGTTGTTCCCTGTTGAATTGCGAGCACGTGCGGATAAAACATCAAATTACGTTGATCGAGTATTACTCTACTCGACGATGTCGACACGATCCGGCTGCGAATCGATTCATCCGGTTCAAGGTAAATGACCGTTTTTTCGGGTATTGTGTATCGTTCCGGTTTAACCGATCCGGCAGAATCCGGAGAACGTTCCGAGCGGGATAAATATCTGTCCGCTATCCGCTGTCGGCCCATCAGATCATCGCGGCTATCCCGTGTTATGTAAATGTGTCCGCGTACCGTACCCGGTTCCTCAGCGTTGTGGGTAAATGCAGCAGGCATTATGATCATCGCTGCGCACATTAACAGAATGAAATATGTAATAGTCCTCAGCACTCTTGGTTATTCGCTATTAGATAAACACATGAAACATGACAATGAACTCACTGACATTTGGCAGATCATCGCTGAAATGGAGCCGGTAAAGGGGCCGTAGTTCGAGTCCCGGCAGGAAGAAAAATTCTGCACCGACTCCGATTGCTTGCCGTGTATGGTCGGGCGTTCCGCCGGTACCGAGATTATATTGTAATTTCAGATCTATACCTTGTTGAAGTAGATAGTTAAACTCGGTAAAGAAAAGGAGAAAATTTTCCGCAGATGCATCGGGTGGCTGTTTTCGATTGACAAACATAATCTCGCCGAGAATGTTAAAATTTCGTTCCGATGCGATCCCGCCGAATATTCCGTAATTGATTGTTTCGAATGTGGAACGTTTATTCCGATAAAGCGAACCGCCGAAAAATCCGTTGGTACTTCCTTCCGATATAAAACGCCATTCGCCACGCAGTGCGACTGCGTTGATGCTCTCATCGGCAAATCGTATGCCGCCGCCCGGATTGCCGCTGAACCATCCGATGCTTAATGTTGTCTTATCGGTAAGATAACCGAACTCCGCGCCGGTATCTTCGGGACGTTCACCAAATGGTACAGGTACTATGCCGTCAACAAAAAATGGTATAGCACCCCCTGACCGTGTGTAAACAATGTGATCGTCCATTCGGATACCGTAACCCGGATAAAATTTTCCGACCTTCACATAACTATCGATTGAAGGTATGTCTAATATTCCAAATATTTCAAATCCCTGATACAATCCCTTATCAAGATAAAAGGTAAGATCACGAGACGCCTGAATAGAAACATATAGATCACCTTGCATTTGCCAGAAGGAACTACGGGTATCGGTTCCGGAATCCATATAGAACAACAAAGTACGGAAATCGGTACCGATACGTATAAAATCATTCAAGCTGGTTGAAAATCCATCGAGCCGCTGCTCCTGCTGGTATGTTCGCATCGGTAAGACGGTACGACTGTAAAATTCCGCACCGAATTCGTTGCGCATACCGCCTCCGGTCGGGTTTACATGGCATTCCTGACAGCTTACACCCGAATCAACAGCGAAGCGAGGAAGGGCGGTGAGATCAACAGGAACAGCAACTAACATCCCGAATACTATTACTACTATGCTGAGTAACTGTGTCCGCATCATATCCACCTCCTGATTAATTACAGTTTACTTTGAAATGTATCTTGTCATGTCAAACTTATAAAATTCGGGAGAGTAAAACAAGTACCAATAAAACGATGGCAATAATAATAAAAATCGGTTTGTTCTTTCGGGACATACATCTCATTTCGTTGATTATGCTTGCAAATAGCAGTATATTTAATACTTTGAACATCGAATCATTACAAACGGTTTCATGGATATACGTCAAGACATAAGCAATTTCATTGAGCGGGTGGATTCCTTTTCACAAAATCGCCTGCAAAATAAAGTGGATATTTCGATTCTTTTGCAGCTCAGCCGGGATGACGGTAAGGAGCAGGTGTTTGAGGATCTGACCTTCCATGCTAAATATATTTATCGATTATTCAGCATTCTCAAGCGTACCTCCCCCGAGGCGGAAGCATATCCGAAGCTCTCGGCGGAATTCAAAGACGGGGTTGAGAAGGTGAATACATTGATGCGTACGCTGGTCAAGGAAGCGAGCGATGATATTAAACGACCGTTCATGAGTAAATATTTCAGTATGACACATACAAGTCTGGAAAATCTAATCAGTATATCGTACGATTTGAGTTGGATAAAAAACTGGAAAATTGATTCGGATAATAATTCCGTAAATTAGTAGTGTATATGAATCAGGAAACCATACTAGCCGAATTAGAAAATATTGTATCTTCACTTGGACTGCATGTACGTTATGAGAAAGGGGAATTTAAAGGGGGGGATTGCGTACTGTACGATCAAAATCTTGTTGTCATGAACAGAAAAAATACGCCGGCACAAAAGATCACACTGCTTTCGCGCGTTATCGGTCAATATGGAGGTGACGATCTTTATATGAAACCGGTGGTCAGAAAGGTTGTCGAAGATGAGATGGCACGGTACAGAGAACAACTAAGCAGCATACAACCGGAAGGACAATCACATGAGGATACTGATACTCAACGGTCCGAATCTTAATACGCTTGGAAAGCGAGAGCCCGAAATTTACGGTACGCAAACACTCGACGATCTGGCACGGACGCTTGCACAACGTTTCCCCGATGATTCGTTCGAGCATTTGCAATCGAATGAAGAGGGGCAGCTAATTTCCCGCCTGAATTCCTGTCTTGATGATCCGGTAGATGGTATCGTGATCAATCCCGGTGCGTTTACGCATTATTCATATGCAT
>PWJF01000013.1 GCA_003560935.1 Ignavibacteriales bacterium | reverse complement strand
TAAAAAGCGCGTACAACCGTATCCCCCCCGCACCGCGATTATTGCCTGCACGTCCGGATCGGAGAACATGGTATGGATATCGCGGACCCGATCCTCATCGTTACCGGCAAGATACCCTCGTTTCGCGCGCGCAAATTCTCCCAGTTTAACACGAAATCCTAACTTTTCGAGATACGTAATGCCTTTGTGTAACGATTCATCACTCAGTGGAGGACTTGCGGGAGCAACTATACCGATAGTACCGCCCGACTTAAGCCGGCGCGGTTTTATAATGGGTAGTGAACTTTTCATAGCAGAAGATACAGAGACGATTAAGTCGTAAACCGGTTCATTTATAATAATTAAAAAATAGATTTATTGCTAATATCGGATCGGAAATTTGACTTTTAGACCGTTACCAGGTAAAATGATTTATATGCAAAAAAATATAAATAGAAAAGACGCGGTTGAGGAGGCAGGGAGCGGTGTTACATGAGTTAAGGGCAATTAAAGAGTTAAGAAGAAAAATATAACCTTCGTTCTACCCCTCAGTAATAAATATTTTCCCCTCCGTTCTTGACAATAGCCAAAAATCTCCCTATATTTATTTAGACTTAATCCAAATAAATATAGGCGGAATGAGAACACAAACACCAGCACGAGAAGCTTTCGAAAAATATCTTCGAAACGGAAACTACCGCATTACTCCCGAACGCTTTACCATTCTCGATACGATCATGGAAAGCGAGGGACACTTCGACGCCGATGAATTGTATATCAGCTTAAAACAAAGCGGCAAGAAAGTATCCCGGGCAACGGTCTATAATACACTGGAGCTGCTTCTGGACAGCGGACTCGTTTTAAAATTCAGATACGGTGAAAATCAATCGCGATACGAAAAAATTCACGGTCGTGCGCATCATCACCATTTGATATGTCTTTCATGCGGCGAGATCATCGAGTTCACGAACGAAAAATTTCAGAAACTCGCAACCGAGGCGTGCGAGAAGAATAAATTTAAACCCAGCACGACATCGTTCCAGGTGTACGGAACATGCGAGCGATGTCAACAAACATAAGCACACGAGTTTAGTATGTCAGCACAACGTCCACTCCCTCTTTCGAAAATTAGAGCCGGTACGTACGTCACGATCGTCACAATTCCCGACGGTAACTACAAAGCACAATTTATCCGCTTCGGAATCATCGAAGGTGAAAAAGTTTATTGTATGACGCGGCTTCCCGGCGGCACATTGATCATCCGGAAAAACAGGCAGGAGATTGCAATCGGTCCGGCACTTTCGGCGCAAATATTCGTACAGTTAAGCTCATTGCTCCGTACCGGACCTGCAATGAGCGAATAACGGTGAAAGCATGAGCGAGCAGAAGAGTCCGCACATCGAAACACATCCGCATATCGGTCACGAGTTTCTCGACAAATCGGGCAAACGCCGTCGATTGGTGCTTGCAGGCAATCCTAATGTCGGCAAGTCGATATTCTTCAATTATTTCTCCGGCATCTATGCGGATGTATCGAATTATCCAGGTACGACAATCGAAATTACAAAAGGAATTTATCGAACGTACGATGTATACGATACGCCGGGAGTATACGGTGTCTCGTCCTTTAACGATGAAGAGATCGTAGCGCGCGACGTGATCATAGCAGGTGATGTCATTCTCAATATCGTCGATGCGGTCCATCTCGAACGCGACTTATTTCTCACCCTCCAGCTTATCGATATGGGGAAGAAGATGATCGTGGCGCTGAACTTCATGGACGAAGCGAAGAAGCACAGAATTGCAATCGACGTCGACCGGCTGCAGTCGCTGCTCGGCGTTCCGGTTATCCCGACCGTTGCGATAAAGAAGCGGGGATTCCGCGAACTCGAAGATGCACTCCCCGATGCACGAAAAGGCAATCAGGATCCGGAGCTGCATCATAAACTTCACGAACTGCTGAACAGAACCGGCAGCGAGGCCGAGGCGCTGCTCGTCCTCGAAGGCGATCCGCATATTTCCGGAGTACACGGCGTTCAACCCCTGGATGAGCGGGACGATGTCTACATCAAACGCCGCAACCGCGTTAACCGCATTATCGCCGAAATACTCGCCGACCGATCGACGACAACGCATATGTCGACACTTGCAGGCAGATGGGCGGTCAATCCGTGGACCGGCATTCCCTTGTTCTTCGTGATGTTGTACCTGACATATCTGTTCGTCGGAAAGTTGATCGCGCAGGACCTTGTCGACTTTACCGTGGATTATCTCGGCAAAGAGGTATGGGAAGTCTGGATCGGCGACATCGTTACGCGGTTTGTGAGCGAAACAAGCTGGCCCGGCGTACTATTGATAGGTGAATTCGGCGTGCTCACCATGACGGTCACCTATCTACTGTTTTTGCTATTACCTCTGGTAGCGGCATTCTATCTTGCTTTATCATTAATGGAAGACAGCGGCTATCTGCCGCGGCTTGCCACGCTTGCCGACCGCGGATTGAGTTATTTCGGACTGAACGGAAGGGCAATAATTCCCTTAATACTCGGTTTCGGATGCGTTACTGCAGCCATCATCACAACGCGTCTGCTCGGTAATGAGCGGGAAAAGACGATTGCGACGGCAATATTACAGTTTACGATTCCATGTTCGGCACAGATTGCAGTCATCGCAACGCTGCTTGCATCGGCGGGTCTTAATGCGGTTTTGATTTACGGATTTGTAATTGTATCGGTACTTGTTCTCACAGGCACGTTACTGAACAAATTCATACCCGGCTCGGCAACTCCGCTATTAATCGATCTGCCGCCGATGCGCGTACCCCGTCTTGAGAACGTGATACGCAAAACATGGAACAAATCGTTTTTCTTTATGAAAGAAGCGACGCCGTGGTTCTTCTTCGGCGCGCTTGCCGTCGGAATCATGCAGTTGAGCGGTCTTCTTATTGTATGGCAGAATATACTGGCGCCGTTCACGACCGGGTGGCTGCTTCTGCCGAAAGAAGCGGCGACTGCGTTTGTTATGGGACTTGTACGGCGAGACTTCGGCGCCGCCGGTTTATACGATATGGCGCTCGATCCGATGCAGATCACCGTAGCACTTATTACCATAACGTTATTCGTTCCGTGCATTGCATCGCTCATGATCATGCTCAAGGAACGAGGCATCAAGCAAAGCGCACTTATCTGGTTCGGAACGTGGATCGGGGCGTTCCTGGTCGGAGGGATAGTGGCTCAGATTATCGTGAGATGATGAACAGTTGGTCATTGTAATCCATACCTAATTTATGTAGCCACGGATTACACGGATAAGTTTTAACATAATAAAATGACTGAATTATTATTCAAGGAAGAAACCGAAAAAATTATAGGTGTCTCTATGGAGGTGCACAATATTTTGGGGCCCGGTTTTCTTGAGATTGTATACAAAGATGCAATCGAGTATGAATTCAAATCAAGAAAATACGAATATATGCGTGAAAAAGAATATACAATTCCCTATAAAGGAATTATCCTTCCACGCAGATTCCATGCAGATTTCGTTGTATTCAATAATATCATTCTCGAAGTAAAGAGTGTAAGTGTAATAGTTGATAATTTCATCGCAAGAACATTAAATTATCTCGCTGCTTCAAAATTAAGAGTTGGATTAATAGTTAATTTTGGGAACAAATCTTTAGAGTGGAAAAGATTGGTATTATAAAATAATCCGTGTAATCCGTGGCT
>PWJF01000472.1 GCA_003560935.1 Ignavibacteriales bacterium | reverse complement strand
TTACATCAACGCGGGTTGCGTGTCGGGAACATTACTCATCAACCGATTCGCGATTTACTACCAAATACAATAGTACAGCAATACCCGCATCCCGGAGACAGAATACCGCGTACTCAACCGGTGGATATTTTTATTGCCGAAGAACCGCCGAAGGATGCCGAAGATCTGCGTGAGGGAGGAGGGGGTATTGAAGAAGAATAAAACTGATCTCCGTTTTCCGGTTATCGCACCATCCATTCTGTCAGCCGATTTCGGTCATATCCGGAGTGAAATTCAGATACTGTATGATGCGGGAGCCCGGTGGTTTCACTTCGATGTCATGGATGGATCGTTCGTTCCGCCTATAACATTCGGACCGCAACTGGTTGAATCAGTAAGAAAAAATATCGATGCATTTTTCGATGTACATCTGATGATAGAAAATCCGGAACGGCAGTTATCTGCCTTCAATGATTCAGGCGCCGATATGGTTACAGTGCATTACGAAACCTGTCCTCATCTTCATTATGTAATCGATCAAATACATAAACATAATATGGATGCAGGTGTCGTCGTTAATCCCGCGACCCCTGTATCTGTTCTCTCGGATATTATCGCTTCGGTAGATCTTGTTCTTATCATGGCGGTTAATCCCGGCTGGGGGGGGCAGCCGTTTATCGATCATACGTATCAAAAACTTGCCGATCTTAAACAATTGTTGAACGTAAAACAGGTACAGCCGCTGGTTCAGGTAGACGGCGGTGTGAATAAAAACAATACAGGGAATCTTGCCGCTGCAGGAGTGCATGTTCTTGTCGCCGGCTCATCGATATACCACGCAACCGATCCCGTCGCTTCGTTTCACGAACTTTCCTCTCAGGCTACACGAACTATCACCGCATAACATCCCACATTTTTTTAAAAAAATGCTCCGGGTACTTGACATCAACTCCGAGTTTACATATATTTAGCAAACCCGATTATAAACCTTAATAATTAAGGTAAATATGACATATATACTTAAATAGTAAAGTACCGATGCTTGACGATACCGATAAGATCATACTCGAACGGCTGCAGAAAAACGGCAGAACGAAAAGAAATGAGCTCGCCGATTTGGCCGGATTATCGCTTCCGTCGGTGAGCGACCGGCTGAGGAAGCTTGAATCCGGTGGATACATACGGGAATACACGACGGTGCTCGAGCCCAAATTGTTTGGACTCGACATAACTGCATTTATTACGGTATCGATGGAATCGTCAAAATATTATCAGCGATTTATCGAGAAAGCATTAAAAATAAACGAGATTCTTGAATGCCACTCGATCACGGGACAGGGGACGCATATGTTAAAAGTGCGTATAAAAGATACACCATCGCTCGAAAAACTTTTATCAAAGATACAATCGTGGCCCGGTGTCAGCGGTACGATGACCAACATCGTACTTTCGAGCCCGAAGGAAACGACAGTTATTCCGTTAGATATAACTAAATAATCAATCACAAAATATGGGAGACAGTGTATGGCTGATTCACGCTCTGCTGCGATACATGCAGTGTTAAAGCGCATCAAAGACGACGGGATCGAGATGGTCGATTTTAAATTCATGGATTTTCCGGGTCAGTGGCAGCATTTCAGTGTTCCGGTTTCACAGTTGAAAGAAGAATCATTTGAAGATGGGTTCGGATTCGATGGTTCGAGTCTCAGGGGTTTTAAACGTATTAACGAAAGCGACATGGTTATTATTCCGGATCCGTCAACAGCATTTATCGACCCCTTCATCGAAATGAAGACGCTCAGTCTGATCTGTGATGTGTATGAACCGGTGACCAAAGAAAAATACGAACGGTGTCCGAGGAATATCGCTCAAAAAGCAGAGGCATATCTTGCATCCACCGGTATTGCGGATATTTCATACTTTGGACCCGAAGCGGAGTTTTTTATTCTTGATGATGTACGTTTCGATACAAACGGTCATGAAAGTTATTATTACATAGATTCACGCGAAGGACGATGGAATAGTGGGAAGAACGAGGAGCCGAATCTCGGTTATAAACCGAGATACAAGGAAGGATATTTTCCGGTCCCGCCGACGGACTCGATGAATGATGTTCGCAATATGATGGTTCGTTATTTGATAAATGCGGGAATCGAAGTTGAAACACAGCATCACGAGGTTGCCACCGGTGGTCAGGCGGAGATCGATCTCAGGTTTAACACGCTGACCGCAATGGCGGACGATCTGCTCATGTTTAAATATATTGTAAAAAATACGGCGAGAAAATACGGTAAAACGGTCACATTTATGCCGAAACCATTGTTCGGAGATAACGGGTCGGGTATGCATACTCATATAAGTTTGTGGAAGGATGGTAAGCCATTATTTTACGGGACCAAATACGCAAATCTGAGCGATACGGCACTATATTTTATCGGAGGTATCTTGAAACATGCCCCCGCTTTGTGTGCAATTACCAATCCGACGACGAATTCTTATAAGCGTCTTGTACCCGGCTACGAAGCACCAGTAAATCTGGCATATTCCCAGCGCAACCGTAGTGCTGCGATTCGAATCCCGCTTTACTCGTCAAGCCCGAACGCGAAGCGGGTAGAGTACCGCACACCCGATCCGTCATGCAATCCGTATCTTGCATTTGCTGCAATGCTGATGGCCGGGCTTGACGGTGTAGTGAACAAAATCGACCCGGGCGACCCGCTCGATAAAGACATATACGACATGCCCCCCGAAGAATTGAAAAACGTTCCATCGGCGCCTGCTTCGCTTGACGCAGCGCTCTCCGCCCTCGAACGGGATCACGTCTTCTTACTGAAAGGGGATGTGTTTACGCAAGATGTCGTTAATGCATGGATAGATTATAAATTTACTCGTGAAGCAAAGGAAATGTCCCTACGTCCGCATCCGTATGAATTTGCATTGTATTATGATGTGTAAGGGGGGGAGGTGGTGGTGTATCCAACAAGTAGATGTTAGACCTGACAGGTTTATCAAACCTGTCAGGTCTGCTGCATACATTGTGGACTACGCATGATATCCATAAATCTCAAAACAGAGATTTTATCGCATCCTCGGCGACCGGCACATCGATTGCAAGCCAGATGAGCCGGTTATCCTCCGCATAAAAGTAATGCGCCTGTCCCATCCCTAACGCCATCCAGACTTCGCGGTCGTTCACGGTCCGTTTACGCACATGATCGAATATATGTCCGCCGCGTTCCATACTTTCCACCATTGCACCGAGTTCCGAATCGGCTTCGGCCCTGTTATTATACAGTGACAGATAGTACGTAGCAGTATGTCCGTCACCTTCATAACGCCCGACATAATTTTTTGCCGGGGTAACTGCTTTATCATGCAGATGATTAATTATCTCCGCTGCAGATTCACCCGAAATCAATTCCGTTCTCTCAAGGTGAAGGATATTTGATGGAACCGGATCTTCCTCCAGTTGCGAACAGCCGGCAATTAGAATAACGACAGTAAGAAATAGGATTATTTTTTTCATGACAGCACCCATGGTAAATAGTGTGAATATTTGATTAACTTGTAATGGTTTAGTATATTATTGTTTACTCCAATGCAACGAGGAGTAATAAGTCATACGGGTCGATCATTGATCTGCTGCAACAAATCTATATTTTCCTGCACCCGCATTTCATTTGTTAATCATTATATATACCAGAATTTTTTAGGAAATTCAAGGTAGG
>PWJF01000004.1 GCA_003560935.1 Ignavibacteriales bacterium | reverse complement strand
TATTGATCGTCTGAATGACTTCGCCGGCAAGACTGATCTTTTTTGTCTGTACGATTTTATCCATACAATAATATTAGTCAAATATCAAGCCATTTTTTTTATTACTTTAAACGTACTATTAGTGAAATGTACAGATATCTTGACGGAAATCCGTTAATACGGTCGCGGTTTACCGTTAAAATGAAAACGGGCAAAGCTATTATTCAAGATTATATTTTCTAAGTTTGTCGCGAAAGGTGGAAAGAGACATCTTAAGTTGACGTGCCGCTTGTGAGCGGTTGCCGTTTGTTTCACGGAGAGTCTGACGCAAAAGATTCATTTCCAGGCAGCCGACAACCTGCTCGAACGTCATACCGTCTTCCCGAAAGCAGCGGGTACAGGCTTTGAGCAATGTGTCAATCGGGCTGTCGCCGTGCATTTCTTCGGGAAGGTCGCTCCGGGTAATTTCATCGTTTGCAAACAGTGTGATGCGTTGAATGATGTTGCGAAGCTCCCGTATATTCCCCGGCCAGGGATAGTGTATAAATGCTTCCATTGCTTCCTTTGAAACTCGCAGTTGCTTGTCGGATGCGAAACGGTTCAGGAAGTGCGTGATAAGATGCGGGATATCGTCGGGTCGTTCGCGCAACGGCGGTATAGTTATGGGTACGACGTTTATCCTGTAATAAAGATCCGATCTGAACATACCTCGATCGCATAATTCACGCAAATCGATCTTTGCCGCGGTGATAAGCCGGACGTCAATCGGAACCGGCTTCACACCGCCAACGCGCATGACTTCCGACGATTCAAGAACGCGAAGCAATTTTGATTGCAGGTTCAGGGGGAAATCATCGATGTCGTCAAGGAAGATGCTCCCGCCGTTTGCCAATTCAAACAATCCCTTCTTTTCACTCGAAGCGCTCGTGAACGCACCTTTTTGATGACCGAATAGTTCGCTCTCGAGAAGATCGGGAGGGAGCGCCGCAAGCCCGACTTTAACAAACGGTTGGTGTGCACGGGTGCTTGTGCGGTGAACATACTCCGCAACCATCTCCTTACCGACACCGGTCTCCCCGATAAGGAGTACCGAGCTGTCGGAATCGGCTATCGTCTCAATGCGGCGAAGTATATCACGCATCGGCTCGCTGTGCGCGATGAGTTTGAATTGTGATTGGGTGGACATTCTCCTGTATGACCCTTATACAAATTTTTAAAGCAATAATGCAAGATACACAGCTGTATTGTTTATTTCAAGTGAGCGGAATAATTTGTTCTATCATTACGTCATCGGTTTATTCTCGAATAAAACCTTATTTTTACCTTCGACCTTAGTAGCCATAAGGTTACCCCTGAATATTTCAACCTTATTACCTTATCAAATGTCGATAAGGTAATAAGGTTGTTTGTTTGTATCTACATGTGCTACTAAGGTTATTATTGTTAGAATAAGGTTTTAAATTTAGATATTGTTTGGGCAGATAATCCATATAATCCGCAGCTAAAAAGCCCCTCTATAACAAGAAAAATTTATTTTCCCGATTTTTCCCTTTTGGTTTTGACTTTGAGAAGACTATTCGGTAACATCGGCATAGAGGTGAAAAAGTATAAAAGGAGAATATTTCGATACATAATGCAATCGCCTGCGTGGTCTCCCGATGGTAGATGGATTGCATTTTCAGCACCTGGTGGCGGTGAGTCGCACATTTTCAAGATGAAGTATAGCCGGAAATAAAGGAGAGCGATGCTATGATAACTAATAACACTTCTGTTGATGTAATGAAAAATATAAAGTATATTGTGCCGGTTTTTTGCATATTTATGTTACAATTTATACACATCAAAGCACAGGACAGTCTCTACCTTGTCGGTACGATCACGGGCGAATCCTTAGAAAAAAGGATAACAAATGTAGCCGGGGTAGGCGATGTAAACGGAGACGGGTACGGGGATTTTTTGATAGCCATGTCAGAAGACAATACTGTTCATATGTATTTCGGTTCTCCGGACTTAAACCTTGAACCCGATGTAGTATTCACGCCACACAGTTCAATGAGCATGATCTCAAACTTCGGGTTAGCAATCTCCGGTATAGGCGATGTGAATGGAGATGGGTATGCTGATTTTGCCATAGCGGCTCATTTCCATGATTGGGAATTTTTTAAGGAAATAGTGTTTTTGTATTACGGTGGGGAAACGATCTCTACTACTCCTGTAGCCGAATTTTATGAACCATGGATACAGGATGGATTTGGACATTTGATAATGGACGTCGGGGACATTAACAAAGACGGTTATAATGATTTTACGATAAGTTCATCATATAATTGGACAAATGGAAAAGGGAGGGTTTATTTATTCTGGGGTGGAGATACAATCTCGTTTGAGCGAAGTGTAACATTTCTTGATACCGCAGCAATAGACACACTGATAGATAGTTTCTTTGGAGAAAGTGTAGCGAACATTGGTGATATTAACGGCGATGGATTTGACGATATTGCCATCAGTGTCGGGTATGATCCTTCCGTACTCTCAGAGAAGGTTTATGTTTACTACGGGAATGATCTGATGAATGCTACCCCTGACACAATTCTTTCATCTGCCGATATAAACGGTGATGGATATGATGATCTCTTTATATTGGCTCCCAATTACCCCAACTATGAAAATCCTTTAGGTAAGATATACATCTATTCTTATAGAAATATAAGCAACGTAAAGGATTACGGGGAAGAACTCCCTGGTACATTTGAAGTATACCAGAATTATCCCAACCCATTTAATCCGACAACAATCATCAGATGGCAATCAGAAGCAAGTGCGTATACTTCAATACGGGTGTTTGATATTCTGGGAAGAGATATTGCGGTATTGCATGATGAATATACACCTGCAGGTAGCCATATTATTGAATTTGATGCATCAAGATATAATCTGGGCACTGGAATTTATTTCTGTGAATTAAAAATTAAAGGAGGTGGTTCGTTTAGAATAAAAATGGTATATCTTAGGTAAAACAAACAAGAAACTATACAATGGAGATGATACAATGAAAACGTTCGGATATTATTTTGTGGTATCCCTTCTGCTGTTTCTATCGTTTAATCTATATGGTCAATTATCTCACACCGTTGATTTTTTAGACGGGGGGGAGAATATTACAGACTACAGGAGAGGATAAAAACCGTTACACGAAAATTGTGTATGATGATCTACAGTATATTGAAGAACCCGGCCATCCAGAGCTACCGTTTAAATATATTCACCTCATTATCCCCCCTGACCAAAAAGTTAAAGATATTCATATTACCGTAAAGGATAAAAAAATCATTTCCATCGATAACCCTGTCTTTCCCGTTCAACCGGATATACCAACTTCAATAAATTACCAGAAACCTGAATTTTCCTCACCGAACGTTCAAATATATAATTCTGATGATCCATATCCTTCCGAAACAGTCAGGGTGGTTCGTCATGGCTACTTTGACGGGAACAATCACATCGTAACGATTGCAGTCTATCCGTTACAGTATCTTCCTAAGTCGAAACAGTTACTCATTTATAGTAATATGGGTATGACACTTGAAATGGAAGAAACATCGCGACCTAATATTCATGTTCGCAAGCGACAAGCGAATAACCAGTTGCTTTATGACAACATACTAAATACTATGGTTGATAATCCAAATGATATATCATCATATCAAATCATACCAATGATCGATAATTCG
>PWJF01000416.1 GCA_003560935.1 Ignavibacteriales bacterium | reverse complement strand
CGAGAGGACCAAGTACATCGACGATATCACCCGGTTTTTTATCCGACAGGATGCGCGTTCCCTCTCCGACAATATCGAAAATGATCGTGATTATATCCTTTTGTTTGTATGCGACAGAGAATGGTCTGCGAAGTAGGGGAAAAGCGCCTGATTGAACTTTAATATTTATAAATTGTCCGGGTTTGATAACACTGGCAATATAAGCGCTCCGCAGATATAACGCATAGACAGTTTGCGATAGCTGCTCTCGCCGCACGACCGGAAGCAATTCAATCTTCATTATGTTCTTCTATCCGGGTGGTATCTGGTTTTTCTTCAAGTTCTAAAACATCGGTTGGACGAACAAGCGGAATTCCCCGTTGTGCGGGTGGTTCTTCGTCTATCTCTTCCGGTTTTTCTTCCTCTTCGGCTTGCTCTGCAATACGGGCGGCTTCTTCTTCCTCCCGTTGTCTCTCCTCTTCAGCGATCTGCTGGAGCCAGGCACTCACTTTATCATTAACGGCCGATGCAAATCGTGTCTCCGGGTGTTTTTCTATGATAGTTTGGTAATATACTACTGCACTATCCGGTTTCATAAAAATATTTTCATACATCCAGCCGATTGCATAACATGCTTTTACAGTGTATTTTGAATCGGTATTCTCACGTACAATATATTCAAAAAAATAGAGTGCATCTTCATGATTGCCCTCAACCAGCTCTTGTTCCGCCTGAAGATAGATTTCTTCCATCGGATCGGATTCCGTCCATGGTATCTCCATGCCAAGTATTCGTTTTGCCTCTATAGCGAATTCGTTGTCGGGATACCGGTCGATTAGAAGTCGGTATAGAGAATCCCGCTGCGCTCTCGTATCCGATGCCGTCTCCAATGACGTTAAAAGTAATTCTGTCCCGGCAAGTGAGTGACCCGCTTCGGCAGCAACCCGCACAAGTTCCGCAAGTGCGTAGATCGCCTGCGGTGCATACGACGATTCGGGGAAATTATACGCCAGTCGGGAATAGTAATAAAGTGCGGAGTCCGGACGCTCCATTTCAATATAAAATAACCCCGCAAGTTCAGCATAATTACGAACCAACTCTTCGGTGTTCGAAGCGATTTGGTTTTGTAATTCTTCGGGTGTTATAGATGCGGCCTGTTCAACTTCGGGTTCAACACCGAGTGTGTCATCGTCCACACGACCGGCCGTATCATCGGGAGACATATCCGTATCGACAGTCTCCGCTGCGGCGGCAAATTCCATTTCGATTTCACGAAACCGTGAATTTTGCTCTGCGATAACCGAATCCAAGCGCGTTATTTCATTCCTGTGCTTCCAGTAACGTGTTAGATGGTCGTTAATTGTCCGCGCCCTCAGAGTCAGATCCGACGCCGGTGTTGCACGCGATACTCTTTCATAATACTCTTTTGCTTTTTTAAAATTTCCAAATGTATCTTTATATATCGCCGCAAGTGCGTACTGAGCTTCCGTTGATACACGTGTTCGCGCATGTGTTGTATCCACATACACATATTGATCAATTGCTTTATCGAATAGCCCTTGATCACGATAGACATTCGCCGCCTCAAGCTTGATACGGGAGATGTAGTCGGCAAGTCTTAGGTCGGTTAATAAATCTTCGAGTAGATCGATTGCCAGGTCATATTTTTCGTTTAATGTTAATATGCGTGCTCGTGAAATTTGCGATTCGTATAAAATTCCGCCCGTCGGTCTGTCGTCGATAACTTCGGCAAATTTATCGAACGCTTCATCGTAATAACCGAGGTCATAATAAACATTAGCGAGATGAAAACGCGCTTCCGTTCGTATCTCTCGATCCCGGGCTAAATCGATGGCGTGCGTAAATTCCCCGGCAGCATTGTTCAAATTACCGGCTTGTTTTTCGATATCGCCAAGTTCGATTCGGGCGAGTGATGCGATATCGCGATCCCGCCTCGAATCCAATCTATCAACCAGATTCAGTAGGGCAAGCTGTGCCTCACCGTGTTTATTCAACCGGCGTTGTGTTTTAGCCAGAAGAAGTTGTGCATCGGGTATATGTCTGCTATCCGGAAATTCGGAAAGTAATTCAAGAAACTTGCGCTCCGCTTGTACATTCTGGCGCATTTTATAATATGACCGGCCGATCATAAGAACCGCATCGTCGGCATATTTGCTGGTAGGATACTGATGCAGCAATCGGGAACATTTTTCTATAACATCGTTAAATTTCTGTTTCGTTTGCTGCGGTATATCAACCGTGCCTTCTCTCCTCTGTTGGCGGTGACGTCTTTCTGCTTCACCTAATTCATTCACTGCTTCGTCGTATAAATGTTTTGCGTTATAGAACGTATTAAAGTATGAAACGGTATTAACGTAGCGCTGGTTGAAAAAATCGCCTACCGGTCGAACGACCGAACATCCTGTTAATAATATGGGTGTTACCGAAATGAAAATTGTGAGAAGAACTATTCCTGCCCGCGGGAACTTCACTCGACCTCCCGTCCATCCGTTTGTATTCTTACTTGATATTTCACAAAGTGCAAGATACCCACTAAGTAATAGAAAATCAACCGATTTACTCAATTAAAGGCAAACTGCGGCAAAATTTGAACAATAATCTCATAGGGGATTGCATCTCCGACAAGACGCGCCCGTAATACAACTTCTCCCGTTTCACGTTTCGCACGAAGGGTTATGGAATTCTGATCCCGGGATACTACTTCTACCTTATCGCCTCCATCCTCGATTTCGTAAAAAACCCGAACTGACTTAAACGGAATTTTAATTCCGACAGCATTATACGGAATCGCCTTTATCGTAGTCGTGGATTGGCCATCGGGGAACATCGACGGCGGATCAGCAACAAAATCGATGCGCGAAATATTCAGCAACAGCTTAACGCCGAGCGCGACCAAAAAGAGCGCAGATATACCGATCAATATAAAGTTCTGAATTCTCTCTGCATTCCAGGGTTTCCCTATATCCCGGTATTTGTTATCATCTGTCATATCTCGATCTATTCCCTTACAACCTGAATATTTACTGGTACATATATGGTATAAAAAGTTTGTTGAATTTTCAATAGGTGACCGGTTAAACCATTTCACAGTGCGATGCATCTAATGGGTACATAAATTACCGGAAACCGAAACCTTAAATAAGGAGAATAACCGTGAAACTACATACTTTTTCGATAATCCTTGCGGGATTATTGTTTTTCTCAAGCTCGCTTGATGCCCAATTACGGTGGGATAGATTCGGCGAGCGCGGTCCGAGCGGAGAACGACCCGGCCGGGTGCTTTTGCACGAACGGCTCGGTCTCACTACCGAACAGGAGTCTAAACTCACCGGGATTCGTACTGCGCATCAAAAACAAATGATAGATAAACGCGCCGAACTTCAGAAAATACGGTTGTCAATTTGCGAAGAGATGAGAAAAGATGCTCCGGATATGAACGCGATCGAAGAACTGGTAAAGAAGCAGGAAGCCGTCCGGACTACTATGCAGCTCGCACGTGTTCAGCACTGGAACAATGTCCGTGAAGTGCTTACTCCGGAACAACGGGAGATCTGGCAGCAACACCGGCGCGGTTTTGGTGAGTTTGGTGACCGCCGGTGGTCGGGGCGAAGAGGCCCGCGCGGTAGATGGTAGCAGCTGCGACGTTCCTGACGTCAAAGTTTAAAGTTGACCCCGATAGCAATCGGGGTCAACGTAATCAACACATTTATCAT
>PWJF01000211.1 GCA_003560935.1 Ignavibacteriales bacterium | reverse complement strand
GGCCGCGGCTGAACGGATTGGATTCCGGTAGTATCACTTCCTTAGAATGACAATCCTGGCACGATGCGTATACGTCCTGTCCTTTAAGGAGCGGGAATTCCCAGTGCGGATCGGCATCACCGTGAGCAAGTCCGACAGACAGCGCCATGGGTTGTCCGTCATGACACGGCGTACAGCCGAAATCTTCCACATTATGAATTTCGAGAAGATCCTGACGCGGGTGTTTTCCGAGCGGCTGGGGATATCCCTCAAACATCTCGTCGGCGTATCCGACATGACACGTCATACAGCGGTCGGTACGTCGTTTCGGTTCATTCCATGAAGTGCGTTCAAACTCCTCAAGCACAACCTGACGGATTGCAATCGGTGCTCTACGCAAGCCTCGTATTCGTGCCTCGATAGTCCACACTTCATCGAATATATCATTGATCTCGCTCTGAATAGTGCGAATCCGGCTGTCGACCTGTTCCATCTTTTCTTCCAACTCGGATTGACGGTCGGTGATAGTGTCTATTCGCTTTTGAATCTCCTTCGCTTCGGCATCGTACCGATCCAGGCGCTCCTGGAGCCGTTGTGTATCGTCGCCCCGTAGTACCGCGCGGCGGTAGAAGTAATATGTTTCCTCCGCATGTCCGCGTGCAAACTGAAATCGCTGCCGCTCCCATCGAAGCCGGTCCTGAAGATCGCGCCACTCCGCCTGCCAGCTTCTGTATTCATCACTATTGCGCATCGCGCGCGCTTCTGCAAGTTCTTCTTCCAGCAGGTCGGCACGATCGAAGTTCACACGATTGTATGCACGGTCGAGTTCCTCATCCCATAGTTGTCTGCTTTCGCTATAATACTGACGTTGATAATCTTTCCATGGCTGCCGCGTAAATACCTCGTCATACACTGCCCACATTGTGGTGATAAACAGTATACCGCTGAACATTAGATAATAGATTCCGTAATCACGTTGTTCAGCCGGAGTATCTTGTTTCTTCTTAAACAAACCGTGACTCCTTTCTCATTAAATACTGAACCATGGGGTTACCCAGACATAATGAACGTTTAAAACGATGCGCAGGAACATTTTAATCGGGAGCGCAATCATTGTAAGCATGAGAAACGCCAGGATAGCGTAATTGACTACGCCTAGTTTTTTCATCCACTCGGCATTCTTTTTTCGAAAATAATATAACGCACCGATTCCGTAGTATCCGAAAATGGTAACCATACCGATGAGAAACCCAAGCGGATGAATTGTCCCGTCGATGGTACGCGTCGGTACGCCGAACACTTCGGGCCAATCCCAGCTTGCCATTGCAACAATCTTATGCGGATCCCAGTACTCCCAGGGCCAGAAGAAATTCCATCCCGGACCTCTGAAGAATGTTCCGAGGACGATAAGCGATATCCAGAGAATCAGGAAACCGGAACAAAAAATCGTGATTGCATATTTTCTTTCTTTGAATGTGTAATAACCGTTCCCCTTCGGATTAAAATCGACGTACGGAATAATAATCAGCCCGATAATAATTAACGTCGGAAGCACGACACCCGCTATCCATGCATCGAAATAAACGAGCATTTCCTGTAAGCCCAGAAAATACCACGGTGCTTTTGAGGGATTCGGTGTAATCGACGGGTTTGCCGGCTCCTCAAGCGGTGCGTCGAGCACGACCGACCAGACCGTTAGGATTGCCATGACTGCCAGTGCACCGAGAAACTCTATCCGGACAAGATACGGCCAGGTTTGTATTTTATCGCTTTCTTCTGCCTCACGCGGTGTTCCTCTCCGGTCGTTCTCACGCATTTGTTTGTATGCCGCATAACAGCAAACGAACACCAGCACGAAGAGTACTATCGTTGCGAAGTTATCGGTCGGTGTTATGAGTCGGTAAAGTAATTGATCCATGTTGTCGAGAAATTTTTAATTGTTGTTATTGATAAATATCATTTTTTATCGGTTACAATCGGTTTCAAACGGTTATAAACTCACACGTCTGATATGGATCTTTGGGAATCCATTCGTGATGTTGAAAATCATTTTCCGTATCAGACAAATATTCTGATAAAAAACCAAATTTTCATACGGTGCCACATCCTCTCCAGCAGCTATTACGCAATAGTTATTAACTTAAAACGCAACCATTATTAACCGCCAGAAACCGACTGCAACCGACAGTAACCGATATTATCCGTCATCACTGCTCCGGCCCTGATATTCCGCCGTCTTTTCTTACTCTCCAGAAATGTACTGCCATGAAAATTGCGATCGCGATCGGTAAAAAGATACAATGTAATACATAGAACCGGATCAATGCAGCGGGACCCACCTGCGTTCCGCCCAGTAATAAAAACCTAACGTCGTTATCCATCCTTATACCGAGCATTTCACTAAACGGTCCCTCATGCCCAAGCAGTGGGGTTGCAGCAGCCATATTTGTACCGACGGTAACAGCCCACAAAGCCAATTGATCCCACGGTAAAAGATATCCGGTAAAGCTCAACAGGAACGTCAACAACAATAACACAACGCCGATAACCCAGTTGAACTGACGCGGCGGTTTATACGAACCGGTTAGGAACACACGGAACATGTGCAGCATAACCGTTATCACCATGCCGTGTGCAGCCCACCGATGCATATTCCGCATAAGCGGACCGAACGGAACATCGTTCATCAGATATTTCATATCATCGTAGGCATATTCTCCGGCAGGCCGGTAGTAGAACATAAGTATTACGCCGGTAACGGTCAGCACGATAAAAAGGAAAAACGTAATTCCGCCCATCCCCCACGTGTACCGTAAATTCACCCCATGGCGCGGCAGGCGTACAGGATGCAGATGAAGCCACACATTATCGAGAACCTGCAAAGCACGGTTACGCTGTGTATCCTTATAATCATGGCGGAAGATGGATTTATATACATCAGACTTCCTGAATTTTTCCATTAAGTTACCAAGCATAAAACGCTCCTGTGAGGTTGAAACGAAACTATTTGTTATTACGCATACTCAAGAAATGCTCCCGGATCTGCCCATTGTCCCAATTCTTCGCGGTAACGTATGCCCCTATCGATAACGATGAGACCGTTTTCCAGTGTAATATGCAGACGTTCGAGAGGTCGGGGTGCCGGACCTTCAAAATTGACCCCTTCTCTGGTAAAACCGCTGCCGTGACAGGGACATTTGAATTGCCCTTCTGTATCGAGCCACCGGGGGGTACATCCGAGATGAGTACACACTGCATTCAATGCGTAAATTCCCGTTCGCGTGCGTACTACCCACACCCGATACTGGTCCATCCAGCGTGTATCGACTTCGCCAATCACGTAGTCATCGGGTCTCCCGGCACGAAATGCCGTTGGCGGTTCAAATAAGACGCGGGGAAAGAGATAACGTAGAAAACCGACCGTTGCCGTGGCAACGAAACCGAGAAATGCCAGCCACCCGGCAAATGTGAACGCATTGCGGCGGTTCATTCGCCAGATACCCTGATCGTTCTCGGGCGGTTTATCTTGTTTTGGTTTTCGAGGGTGTACTTTCTTTTGCTGCTGTTCTGAATCCTGTCCTTCTGTCTGCTGTTCCGCTTGCTGCTTCTTCCCTGATGGGATCATCGGGTGGTATTGGCGTGGGTTGTGTGGCTTCGGGCCGCATATCGGCCGTATCCCTGATCAGTTCCCTGGCAATGGATTCCCCTTCAGGAGGAATAATGGAGATCGGAAGAG
>PWJF01000450.1 GCA_003560935.1 Ignavibacteriales bacterium | reverse complement strand
GGTTGCAAAGGGACTGGACTTCGACCGCGTAACGCTTGTGGGTGTCATCTCCGCCGATACACAACTTCTGCTGCCGGATTTCCGGTCCTCGGAACGAACCTTTCAAATGCTGACCCAGGTTGCCGGACGCGCAGGGCGAAGCAACGTCGAAGGTGAGGTGATCATACAAACCAATTATCCCGATCATTACAGCATAAAACACGCAACCACACACGACTTTAAATCTTTCTTTGAGGAGGAAATGTCTAAACGATCCGAAACTCAATGGCCTCCCGTTACACGCCTGGCGCTGATCGAAGCACGATCGATTCAGGAGCAGGCAGCAGCTTCTTTGCTTGAAAAAATGCAAACGAAACTGATGGAAACCGTTCCTGCGGAATTCATCGTGCTCGGTCCTTCACCGGCAGCCCTTGCCCGGGTGAAAAATCTTTTCCGCTACCATCTTATCGTGAAAGCTTCCAAACAAACCGATCCGACCGGAAGGATGCTGCGTGAATCGATACGGCGGTCGTTCCCGCAAAAATTACCGCAGGACGTTAAGGTTATTTTAGATATCGATCCGTATGGGGTATTATAAAAGAGAAAAGGATTCCGGCGGTAGGTATCGACAAACCGTAAAACGAAGAATACGACCGTGCAGATAAGTCAATAATACTTAAATATCAAATAAAATATCGTCGGTGCTGTAGCGTTTATTGACGATGTTTTCCTTGCGTTTTGTATTAAGCTTGCAGAATAATAATGTCATCGGCACTGCCAATGTCACTGCTGTCGCAATCCATGTAATTGTCTTAGACATGAGTTAACCTGCTTTGTTTTTCATATTGACTTCGACATAATATAGTTCAATCGGGCGGTTACCTGCTGTGTCAAAGGTCACAAAACCCATTCATAATAAATAAGATACACGTAAGATATAAAGTACCTACACAGCTTTATGAGAATTTTTTAAAAATCGGCACGTGAGATGGCGCTCTCGGTATCACGTAATGCAAAATCGCCTTTTTGTGCGTACCGTTTGTAATAGAAAGGTTCTTTCTCTCGTTTGGCAGTCGATACCCGAAGCATGAAACCAATCCCAAGTCCGATAACAACGCCCAGTCCTATCCACACTGTATTTTTCATGGTTCCCAACTTGAATGAAGTATAATGTTATTGCTCATTTGTAACAGTATACGGAAATTTCGCCCGAATAGCTAATAATATTCTATTTTTCAACCTGATAGGCCGGCGAAACCCCCTTGTTCACTCCCCTATATTCATTGTTTCTCCTATGGTCGTTTGATCCTACCGTAAGACAACCATTCTCCTGGTTTTCAAATAGTCATCCGTCCTCATTGTGTAAAAGTACACACCGCTTGCTAATGAGAATGCATCGATATTGACTGAATAGTTTCCGGCGGGTTTTTCCGCATCCAGGAGCGATTTTACTTTTTTCCCGAGGATATCATACAGTATTATCGTAACCTCGGTTGTTTCCGGTATAGAAAACGAGAATGAAGTTGCAGGATTAAACGGATTGGGATAATTCTGCCCCAGATGGTAATCATCGACAGACCTCTTATCCCGCACACCGGTCGCCGGTTGAACCTCAAAATCAGCTATGTGCGGCAGATGATCGGATGCCGCTTGTGTATCGCCATATTGTAGTCCGTATAAAGCGCGTTGTTCAACCGACATTTCTTCTACCTGTAGAGTGTAATGATTTTTAAGCGACAATACACTGCCTGAATAAAAAATGTAGTCGAGCTTACCCGGGCTGAACCAACTCCAATCGTTACGCCAGGTATAGTGCATTCGTTTCTCAGTCTGCCGTGCGCGAACACGCTCCAGTCCCGTTCCATCCCAATCCAGTATGTCCGTCTCAATTGCTGCAAGTTGTCCACTGCTGCCGACAAGATTGAAATCTCCTGCAAGTATTACCGGCGTTCCTTCGTCAAGCTGCAATAATCCACCCGGCTCTCGGGCATTGTTAATAAAGTTCGTTAACGCCGCTATCTCCTGCCATCGGTTATCTTCACCCCATGCACAACATCGAAGATGTACATTCACCAGCATCAATTTTGTTCCGTAATCTTCACGGGTATCGATCAATACGGCGGTCATTCTGCTGCCGTTTAGGATTTGCCATGAATCAAGTATCGGAAACTTGCTGACGGTGACATTACCGTTATCTTGTTTTACTGCATGCCATTCATATTCATCTTCGCTCGGAATCAAATTTTCAACGCGTTGTGCGGTTTCCTGCGCATCATGATTCCATATTTCCTGAAAGGCAATGATATCGGGTCTGAGCACGCTTAAAATTCTTTGGTACTGACCGGTAAATTCCGTTTCGAATACTTTATCATCCCATGCATTGAACGCAAGAATACGAAGATCGTCTACATTATGTCGCTCAAGCGGGATGGGTTCCGGCGGTGGTACAGGTTCCGGGTCGAAAATATATGTGCCGGATGCGTATGAATAATTCGCCGCTTCATCAAATTGTACATATACGCGAACGGTATCGGATTGAAATAATGGAATCGAGCTAAATGGAGTAGCATCCCGGCCGATTGCGATCTCAAATTCCGTCGAGGTTACCGTCGGAGCGGTTCTGAGACGGATGTCACGAAAGCGAATCTCATACTCATCAGTACCTGTATAAAAGATCCCGCTTCGTTCGCCGAATTCCCAGCGGAGTTCCGCACCCACATTGTGCGGATCGTATCCGGTAGTATTGTCATTATCGGTATCCAGGAAAAGAACGAGCGGATTATTTTCGAGCAGTGTTATCTCACGGTCAAGTTCAATTCGCAAGAACAGGAACCGGTCATCGTTTGCCCCATGTAAACGTATGACATGCAATACATCGTGCGAATTGCCATTATCGTCAATAGTAAATAAAAGCGATGCCTCCTCCCAGTCATCAAACTCACCGTCGATAGTAATGGGTAATGCCTGCGGAATAAGAGGGAAGGGAGTCAGGAGTAGCGATACAGTCAATACATATATTAGCATCATTGTTACCAATCTGATCATAAAAAAAACGGGAAGTAACATAAAGCAACACCTCCCGTTTTCATTAAAATACCGAAAGAAGAAATCCGATTAATCGTATTCGCTTGCTTTTTTACAATCCTTATCGGTTTTTCCTGCAAGCGCTTCTTTTTTCTCGGTGATGTTCTCACATTCCGGTGCCCGTTCTGCATTGAGCTGGATATCGTCTTTCCAGCGTTCCGGCACCTCATCTTCCGGGAAGATTGCTTCAATCGGACATTCCGGCACACACGCATCGCAGTCGATGCATTCATCCGGATGGATATAGAGTGTGTGCTCATCTTCATAAAAACAGTCAACCGGGCAGACCTCCACACAATCCGTATATTTGCAGTCGTAGCACACCGAGGTAACGACATATGTCATAACTTCCTCCTTATGTGTTGATAGTGTTTTGAGGTTATAATACCAGGTGAGTCCCTTGCTTTAGTATTTACGGTAATACAACAATGTCATTATCGATAGTGGATAACTAACAGACACTCACATTTAACGCATATAGCATTATAATAAAAATAGTCATTCTTGTCAATGAAATCCTTGCATTTATTTTATTGCTTTACTACATTTTTGTAAAGCATATGCACAATCAACCAACTTCATATCCGGTGGACAGACGCACCGCTGCCTGTTCAACATAAGATACAGAGCGAGACAATGCATGGGAAAATTGTCGATT
>PWJF01000384.1 GCA_003560935.1 Ignavibacteriales bacterium | reverse complement strand
GTGTACACGGTCGAAATGTGTTTAATCCTATCAGAAGTTTACCGACATTTATGGGATGAAAACCATCCACATCCTTTTCCGGGTCGATCGATTCAATGACCGCCGCCTCATCGATATGTTCGGGCAGGGGAAGCTGTGTTAAGATGCCGTGGATCTTTGGGTCGTTGTTAAAACCATCAATAAGTTTCACAAGCTCCTCTTGTGATATATCTGCAGAGAGTTCCCTGGTAACGGAGTAGAAACCGACCTCTGCACACGCTTTCCCTTTCATCTTCACATAGACTTGTGAAGCAGGGTTCTCCCCGACAAGGATAAATGCTAAACCGGGTAAAATACCGGTTTCATGGTGAAATGTCTCGGTTTGTTGTTTCAGTTCCTGGCGGATCTGTTTGCTTATCGCTTTGCCGTCTATTATTTTTGAAGTCATAATTTTATCGTTTTTATATTATTGAAATGCCGGAAAGATTACCGGTTCAAACTTCTGCGCTTTTCCCGTCCCCACATCGACCTGTACGAAAACACCACAGAACCGGGCATCGTGCGATGCGGTTTCGTATTTAAATGGCGTCTGCTGGATAAAACGTCGAATCGCAATATCCTTCTTCATACCGATCACGGAGTCATATGGTCCGGTCATTCCGACATCTGTAATGTATGCCATTCCCTCGGGCATAATTCGACCGTCGGCAGTCGGCGTATGTGTATGTGTTCCGATAAGTGCGCTTACTTTTCCGTCGAGATACCATGCCATTGCTCCTTTTTCTGCGGATGCTTCCGCATGAAAATCTACGATAACAACTTGCGTTTTCTCCCGGATCTTTCCGATCGCCCACTCTGCCGCTTTGAACGGACAATCGATTGTCTGCATGAACGTTCGTCCCTGAATATTCAGCACACCCACTTTCGGTTTGCCGTCGGGTTCGATCACGGTAAAACCCAATCCGGGATTTTCTTTGGGATAATTAAGAGGTCGAAGTATGCGATTCTCTCGCGCCAGAAGTTTGCGCGTTTGCCACTTATCCCATGTGTGATTCCCGCCGGTGATGACATGAACACCGAGCGAAAACAACCGTTGGGCATCTTCGTTTAGAATCCCTTTACCGTCCGACAGATTCTCACCATTTGCAATACAAATATCTACTTTATATTTATCGAGATAACTTCGGAGCAGTGTTTCGGTAAGATCCAGACCGGGTTTGCCGACAATGTCGCCGACGAAAAAAATATTAACAGAAGTTGACAAGTAGGTTCCGGCGTACGTTTATTAATTCGCTTCGCTCATTGATTAAAACAATTGTTGCGGGATTTACTACATCTCTGTATCAAAATACGAAATCCAAACTCAAAAAGAAAGTGTTTCTAGGATTGATAGCGGCGGCTTCTGTAATCCGAATTCCGTAATGTACCCCGCAACAAGATTTCCGGCCGTCTGTTCGAATATTATGTTCGAAAATGCAAGGTGTTTCGATGTCACATCCCATCCTATAACATCGCCGGAAAAGTTCAGATTGGCACTCAGCTCATCCGGTAATTCGTGGACGAACTTCAACCGATCAGCCGTAACATAATATGGTATGCCTGCATCACGTGCGAGCAGTGCAAGCGGGTATGAACCGATCTTACCAAGGAAACTACCATCGACAGAGATTGCATCGGCGCCCACAAGTACGGTATCAGCATTATATATCCAGTAACCCATTGCCGCATCGGGTATAACGGTTACATGCACACCGCATTCAATCAACCGCTCGGCATTATATCTGCCCTCATAAGCGGGTCGCGATTCCATCTGGATAACCTGTTTTAATCTACCGGTCCGGTGAAGCGTGAGAATAACACGCTCAACTACACTGCTTCTGCTGTTTGTCATAACAGCTATCTGCTTTGTAAATATCTTTTCGGCATTCTGTGCAATTTTCGCAGGCGAGAGAACGAGATATTCCTGTAGTTGGGTGACGGATCGAAACAGCGAATCAATACTTTCGGTACTGATCAGACGGACACAGTTCGAAAACCCTGCCATATCACTGCGTAGAGTTGCCAGTTGATTCATAATTGAATCTATATCGCTGTAATCCGGGCTTTCAACTGTTTCCAGGAAATCTCTGAGTGCCTGGAGTGCAGCCAGGAGTAACTCGGCTGCCCCGCGAGTTCGGTCATTTCGGATGATATTCCATGCATGATCCAATTCGGACCATGCGTGTTTCTCTTTTTCTTCCATTGGATATCTTTCGTGATAATGCTCAGTTTAATGTGCATATTAAGAAAATCGGGTTGATTATAAGCTATTGAATTTGTATATTTTATTAATAAAAAACAATAGAAAGGGTATTTTGGCACGCTCAAAGAACATAACGCACTATTGCGCATATTGCAACAAGGAAACGAAGATGGCGCGGGTCGGTGCGATGGATACGACCGAAAACGGAGCGGAGGATGCGGCGGCTAGTGGTCGTGTATGGTACCGGTGTTCGAGATGCCATCACAATGTTTTATTCGATGAGGAAACGATCAACTCTCTCAAGAACTCCGTAGAGGCAAAATCCCTTTCGAAAGATCAGTGTATCGAGTATTCCCCGGAAAAAACTTTTAGCGTCGGCGAAGCCATATACCATAACGATTGGGACGACGTTGGCTGGGTAAAAGATAAGCAAATCACGTCAGACGGCAGATCGGCAATAATTGTAGCATTTCAGAAGCTCGGCGAACGAAAATTAATAGATAGTTTTCATTCCGACTATACAACAGAACAGGTTGAATAACATTCTAAACACTCGTAAGGAGGTGAAGTTTAGTGATTGGTATTATCGTTCAGGAGAACGAACCAATTGATCGTGCTTTGAAACGGTTTAAGAAGAAGTATGAACGATCCCGCGTTTTAAAAGAATATAAAAAGCGTTCGTTTTTTGTTAAACCGTCGGTGAAGAAAAGGTTGAAGAGAGCGAAAGCTATCCGTGCACAGCAAAAAGTTTCGCAGGAACGGATTTAACGGTCGTTCAAAGTATCCTATAAAAGAAAAAACCCGTCTCGATGATATTATCGGACGGGTTTTTTCTTTATTCCGCCTTCTTATATTTTTGAATAATTCGGTCGACGATCAGCCTGCCGTGTTCCCTGCCGTTCTCGATAAAGATTCGGTTGTTGTTGGATCCTGCGGCTATTGAACCGGCTACGAATAACCCGCGAACGTTTGTCTCCATAGTATCCGGATAATGTACGGGTTCACCGTTGTCGGGATCGATCTTCACGCCGGCGGATTTCAACAGATGGAATTCCGGAGTAAAACCTATCAGAACGTATACGAAATCATTCGGAATCTCGAATTCACCTTTATCATTTTTCAAAATAAGTGAATCTTTCTTAATCTCTTTTACAACCGTCTTGAAGTACGCCGTGATCTCTCCGTTCTTGATACGATTTTCAATATCCGGCTTGATCCAGTATTTGATACCATCACGTAATTTTTCACCGCGATGGATGAGCGTAACGTGTGCTCTGCTGCGATACAGTTCAAGTGCCGCTATGGCTGCCGAATTGCTGCCGCCGACAACGGCGACATTTCGTCTGAAAAACCGGTACGGCTCGTCGTAATATTTCGATACTTTCGGTTGTGCGGCACCCGGTACGTTGTACGGATTCGGATTATCGAAGTAACCCGTTGCAAGCACAACATTTTGAGCAGCGTACATCGACTTATCGGTATAAATCGTGAACAGGTCGTTGCGTTTC
>PWJF01000399.1 GCA_003560935.1 Ignavibacteriales bacterium | reverse complement strand
TGCGTACCGGCGTGCTGGAGGTGGACGGAACCGATGTGAAAGTTAAATTCGAGATTATCCGCAATAAAACCAACAAACTTGCCGCAAACGGATACTTTCTTTATACAATGATCAACGTAAATACCGGACGGGCGGAGGTGATTCCCGGGTGGGTTATTGAGAGGTATAGTGTTTAGAAAAAGCCCGCTCTATACGAACGGGCTTTTTTATTAAACAACATGGTGCGGTACGATTAATACATATCACCCATACCGCCGCCCATGCCGCCCATACCGCCCGGGGGCATTCCTCCCTGCTTATTTTCTTCTTCGGGTTTCTCGACAACGACCGCTTCGGTAGTAAGAAGCAGTGCAGCAACGCTTGCTGCGTTCTCTAACGCCATACGGGTTACTTTGGTCGGATCGATAACGCCTGATTTAACCAGATTCTCGTACTGCTCGGTCTGTGCGTTGAAGCCGAAGTCGTCTTTTCCTTCTTTGACTTTCTGCAGGATGACCGAACCCTCAAGACCGGTGTTGTTTACGATCTGGCGGAGGGGCTCTTCAAGCGCTTTGACAACAATGCTGACACCGATCGTCTGATCGTCATTCTCGCCTTTCAGCGATTCAAGCACCTTCATTGCACGGAGATACGCGACACCGCCGCCCGGCACGATACCTTCTTCTACCGCCGCCCTGGTTGCATGGAGCGCGTCTTCGACTCGTGCTTTCTTTTCTTTCATCTCGACTTCTGTCGCGGCACCGACTTCAAGTACTGCAACACCGCCGGAGAGTTTTGCCAAACGCTCCTGAAGTTTTTCACGATCATAATCGGATGTAGTCTTTTCGATCTGACCTTTTATCTCGTTGATGCGCTTCTTGATGTCGTCTTTCTCTCCGGCACCTTCAACGAGCGTGGTGTTGTCTTTATCGATGTTGACTTTCTTTGCGGTACCGAGATATGAAAGTGTTGCGTTCTCGAGTTTGAATCCTTTTTCTTCGGAGATCACCGTACCGCCGGTAAGGATTGCGATATCTTCAAGCATTGCTTTACGACGATCGCCGAAACCGGGTGCCTTGACGGCGCATACTTTCAACGTGCCGCGTAATTTATTCACAACGAGCGTTGCGAGCGCTTCACCTTCGATATCCTCGGCGATGATAAGCAACGGCTTGCCTTGCTGCGCTGTCTTCTCGAGAATTGGAAGAAGATCTTTCATCGAGCTGATCTTTTTGTCATGGATCAGAATGTAGGGACTCTCAAGTTCGGCTTCCATAGAGTCCGCATTGGTCACAAAATACGGCGAGAGATAACCCCGGTCGAACTGCATACCTTCAACGACTTCGAGAGTCGTTTCGAGACCCTTTGCTTCTTCGACCGTGATGACGCCGTCTTTACCGACTTTCTCCATCGCGTTTGCAATGAGTTGACCTATCTCTTTATCGCTGTTAGCCGAGATGGTGCCGACCTGTGCGATCTCGTTCTGGTTCTCAACATCGCGGCTCATCTTCTTTAATTCCGCAACGACTTTCAATACTGCCATATCGATGCCGCGTTTGAGGTCCATCGGGTTTGCACCTGCGGTCACGTTCTTAATACCTTCGCGAACGATCGTCTGTGCGAGGATCGTAGCGGTTGTGGTACCGTCACCTGCATTATCCGATGTTTTGGATGCGACTTCGCGCACCATCTGTGCACCCATATTCTCTACAGGATCTTCGAGCTCAATTTCTTTTGCAACGGTCACACCGTCTTTTGTAATCGTGGGCGCTCCGAACTTCTTATCGAGAACTACATTTCGTCCTTTTGGACCAAGCGTAATACGGACTGCATTCGCGAGTTTATCGACTCCCTTGCGCAGTTTTGTCCGTGCTTCCGAATCATAGTAGATAAGTTTTGCTGCCATATGTCAACTTCTCCTTTTTCTTTAATTTATTTTTTAGTATTTCACACTTGTTGGTTAGACGATTGCGAACAGATCGCTTTCGCGCATGATGAGATACTCTTCACCGTCTATAGTAACTTCGGTGCCGGAGTATTTACCGTATAAAACTTTGTCTCCCTTTTTAACTTCCATCGGGATTTTCTTGCCGTCGTCAGAAATGCGGCCGGGTCCGACTGCAACGACTTCACCCTGAACCGGTTTTTCTTTTGCGGTATCGGGAAGGATGATGCCCCCTTTTGTTTTGTCTTCTGCAGGGGCGGGCTTTACTACCACGCGGTCTGCTAATGGTTTAATGTTCATAGATTATCCTCCGAGTTAGAATACTATTGATTATAAGTAATTAATTATATATGATTTATAGCTAATAATTAGCACTCATTCAAAAAGAGTGCTAATAATATAAGGATATGAATCTGTAATGTCAAGGGGTGAACCGGGAGTCCCAGCGAACTTCCCTGGCACCCTTTTGTTACATCATACGCAATATCCTAAATATCATTTAATTCTTTCCACGGGCAGGCGCCAGGCAAGCGGTGTCTCACTTCTTACTAATCTTCGCCCACGTATCCCGTAAGGTTACCGAGCGATTGAAAACCGGCTGCTCTTGAGTGTAATCTTTTCCGTCAGCGACGAAGTAGCCCAATCTCTCGAATTGAAAATTATCCCCTGCTTTTACATTACCGAGCATCGGCTCTACTTTTGCATTGACTACTTCAAGAGAGTTGGGATTGATGTAATTCAGAAATGTCTTGTCTTCTTCGACATCGTCGGGGTCTTCCTTCATAAAAAGGTTATCGTACAATCTCACCTCGGCATCGACCGCATGTGGAACGGATACCCAGTGGATTGTACCACGCACCTTTCTTCCATCGGGTGAATTGCCGCCCCGCGAAGCCGGATCATACGTACAACGAAGTTCAACAATCTGGCCGTTCTCATCTTTGATTACATCTTTGCAGGTAATGAAGTACGCATAGCGCAGGCGAACCTCATTGCCGGGATATAAACGGAAGAACTTCTTTGGCGGGTCCTCCATGAAGTCATCCCGCTCGATATAGATCTCTCGCGAGAACGGTACCTTTCGTTTGCCCATCGACTCATCTTCGGGATTATTAATCGCATCGAGTTCTTCGGTCTTATCTTCAGGATAATTCTCAATCACGACTTTGAGCGGACGTAATACCGCCATACAACGTTGTGCGTGTTTATTTAAATCTTCGCGTAAACAAAATTCCAGCAACGACAGATCGACCATGCTGTCTTTCTTTGCGACGCCGATCCGTTCGGAAAAATCACGGATAGATACGGGTGTGTAGCCGCGCCTGCGAAAACCGGAGATGGTCGGCATACGCGGGTCGTCCCATCCCTGTACATGTTTCCCGCGTACAAGCTGGAGAAGTTTACGCTTGCTGAGAACCGTATAGCTCAGGTTCAAACGCGCAAACTCGATTTGTACCGGACGTGACGGCGTCGATACATTCTCAACACACCAATCGTATAACGGACGATGATCTTCAAATTCGAGGGTACATAACGAGTGCGTAATATGTTCTATCGCATCCGATAAAGCATGTGCAAAGTCGTACATCGGATAGATAACCCATTTATCACCGGTGCGGTGATGATGTGCCTTCTTGATCCGGTACAATGCGGGATCACGCATGTTTATATTCGGCGATGCCATGTCGATCTTTGCGCGCAGGACACAGTCCCCTTCATCAAATTCTCCCGCACGCATTTTTTCGAACAGGTCAAGATTCTCCTCAACGGTACGGTCACGGTGCGGACTGTTTTTCCCGGGTTCAGTCAGTGTGC
>PWJF01000335.1 GCA_003560935.1 Ignavibacteriales bacterium | reverse complement strand
ATGCCCGCAGCCGAAACCCTTTTCCCGCTCATACAGCATACTCTTCCGCTCATTCCGGATTACGATTATAACATTTCACTCGGCTATCCCGCCGCACGAAGTACACTGCACGGTTTTCTTACCGGGATTATGGACGTCATACTATCCCGTGAAGACGCTTTATACTACGCGCACGATTATCTGCGGTTTGTGCTGCATCCGTACACAAAGAATATAGTACTGAACGGATCGTCCGAACCGTCCCGCATTTTATTCCATGCTATCGAGGATCATTTTTCCGGGAATCCTAACCTTTCCTACTTTGAGCCCGGTGACATTGAGTCCGATGCAACATTATTTGAAAACATCGAAGCACGCGCTTCGGGCGCGGGATACTCGTTATCCGCGAAGGATTTTCAGGAACATCTCATAATGATTCACGATAACACAATACGCGCTGTAGAGAACGCATCATCGATCGGTGATTTTGCAAAAAAGCTCATCGATATTGTTGTGTTCATCAACGAACACAGCACCGCGCGACAGCATCCGCTTTTCAATCATTTCTCCGGACATCTTATCGAGTCATTGAGCACCCTGCAGAATTCACTGCTCTCCGGATTATCGTTCGGCGAATCCGAAGGATACTTTAGCTTTTATAATCACTTTATCGAGCAAATACAAATCCCGTTCGCGGGTACTCCGTTAATCGGTTTGCAGGTACTCGGTTTTCTAGAAACACGGTCATTAAAATTCGACCGGGTGTTCCTTCTCGATGCAAACGATGATGTGATCTCGGGAATGCGGAGCGATGAATCGCTCATCCCGACGCGTGTCCGCGCCGAACTCGGCGTTCCCACGTACCGCGACCGCGAGCGGTTGCATACCTATTACCTCGATCTCCTTATCCATTCCGCGCGTGAGGTCGATTGTTTTTATATAGAGAAAGATAAAAAGGAGCGGAGCCGCTATCTCGAACAGCTTGCCTGGCATGCACAGAAATCGGGCACGACTATCGAAACCGATTCGGTACAATATAAAATAAAACTGACCACCCCCGAACCTCCGGAGATATCGAAAAATGATGAAACAATATCATTGCTAAAGCAGATGAAATTCAGCGCTACCTCGCTCGATATTTATCTGAAATGCCCGCTCCGTTTCTATTACCGGTATATTTTAAAACTCTATGAACGCGATGAGCTCACCGGGGATATCGATAATTTACAAGTCGGCAGTCTTGTTCATCTTATTTTAAAACGATATTTTATTCCACGAAAAGGAATGGAACTCACCGCGGACAATCTTTCACCGGAAGAAATGAACACCACCGTGAATGAGGTATTCAAGGACACATTCGGCGAGCGGATATCGGGCAAGGTTTATATTCTTCGCCGGCAGATCGAACAGCGCATGGAGGATTTTCTGAATGCATATCAAATGCAGATTGTAAGGCATTCAAAAGTCAAGATCATCGATGTAGAAACACCCCTCGAAACCGAATACAACGGCCGTCAACTCACCGGTAAGATCGACCGAATTGAAAAGCGGGACGAATCCGTTTTTATTCTCGATTTCAAGATCTCGGCAAATGCAAACCGGTTTCGCATAAACTTTAATAAACTGGATATCGATAACCGGTCAACCTGGTACAATGCCATCGGCTCGCTGCAGCTTGCCGTTTATATGCTCCTGTATGAAAACAATTTCCAAGACGCACCGGTTTCTCTTAATCCCGTATTTGTGTTGTTGGGAAAACAACGACTGGACACAAACATCGATATCGGCCTGCTGGATATGATGACCAATCCCCGTGAAGATATGATAAAGATCAAAGAGATTGTACGTATGTTACTGGATGAAATTACCGATCCGGAATTGGATTTTCAACCGACCGAAGATTTTACCGCCGAGTGTCCGAATTGTCCGTATAAGTATATCTGCGGAACGCAGTGGACGGGGCAGGTTCAGTAGACAGTTGACAACAGGCAGTTGACAAATGAGTCCGCGTTGAATTATATAGTTAATAGTGTTGTTTAGTAAATATGGCACAACCAAAGAAAAACCCGAATAAACTACTCAAAGAAAAAAGTCCTTACCTGCTGCAGCATGCGTACAACCCGGTAGACTGGTATCCGTGGAGTGAAGAAGCGTTTAAGAAAGCAAAGGAAGAAGATAAACCCATTTTCCTTTCAGTAGGGTATTCAACATGTTACTGGTGTCACGTGATGGAACGGGAGGTATTCGAGAATGAGCAGCTTGCGGAGTTGATGAACAAGCATATGGTCAATATCAAGGTTGACCGCGAAGAGCGTCCCGACGTAGACCGTATTTACATGAAAGCGCTGCAGGCAATGTCGGGTCACGGGGGATGGCCTATGTCGGTATTCCTGACGCACAATCTGAAACCGTTCTATGCCGCAACGTATATCCCCCCTGCTCCGAAGCATGGTATTCCGGGATTCGGGGACATCGTCAAGGCAATCGATAATGTATGGAAAAATGAACGCGAGAAAATCACTCAGACCGGTGATCAAATTTACGAACACCTGGCGAAAGCGGCATCTCCATCATTCCCGGAACAAAAGCTATCCAAGGATATCCTACATAATGGATACCAAAAAATTAAAGAGGCGTTCGATCCGGTCAACGGTGGATTCGGTGACGCGCCGAAATTCCCCACTCCCGTGATGTTTAACTTTCTCACCGGCTATTACGCGCGAACGGGAGAACAACAAGCCCTTAATATTCCTTTGTTTACGTTAAAAAAGATGGCGCACGGCGGAATATACGATCATATCGGCGGCGGTTTTCATAGGTATGCTACAGATGCAAAATGGCATGTTCCTCATTTTGAAAAAATGCTCTACGATCAGGCACAGCTTGTGTCTTCATACATTGACGCCTCTCAAATCAGCGGTGATGAGTTCCCGGCAGACATAGCGAAAGACGTTCTTGATTACGTTAAACGGGTTATGACCTCACCGGAAGGCGGCTTCTATTCCGCCGAAGATGCTGAAAGCGCGATCGATGCGGACCGTCCCTCCGAAAAAGAGGAAGGCGCATTCTATGTGTGGAAATATCCGGATATAGAATCGAACCTCACACAGAAAGAATTGGAAGTCGCCGGGATATATTACGGTTTACATAAAAATGGAAATGTAGAAACAGACCCGCACGGTGTTTTTACAGGAAAAAATATATTATCGGTAGTTGCATCAAAAGAGGAAACCGCCCGCGGATTAAAAATGGAACCGGATAAAATAGATGAACTCCTTATCTCAATACGTCAAAAACTATTTGAAGCCCGCGAGAAACGTCCGAAGCCGCATCTTGACGACAAGATTCTTGTTTCGTGGAACGGACTTATGATATCCGCCTGCGCGCGGGCTTATCAGGTATTCGGTAACCGGGATTACCTGCAGATGGCAGACAATGCATCCAGTTTCATACTTAATAATTTATATGACCGGGATTCGCGAAAACTGCTACGGCGCTACCGCGACGGCGAAGCAATGATCGACGCGCATCTGGATGATTATGCATTTTTCATTCGCTCACTCATCGATCTCTATGAAGCATCGTTCGATATTACATATCTCGACACGGCACGGAAGTTGAATGAAGACATGATAGAATTATTTTATGATAAAGATAACGGCGGCTTTTTCGATACATCCGGTAAAGATCCATCCGTTATACTTCGTTCAAAGGAATGGCACGACGGGGCAGAACCTTCGGGCAACTCCATAGCGATTCAAAATCT
>PWJF01000428.1 GCA_003560935.1 Ignavibacteriales bacterium | reverse complement strand
CGATGCAGCGGTGTTTTCGCGAAATCCGTTGTTCGGACGCTTTGTAGACAAATGGTTGACAAGCGGCAGCGTTGCCGATAGAACAAATCTTATCGACCTCCTTGATGTAACGGCTGATTCCCATAGCTATGAAAATATATTGATAACCGATCCACGAGGTGAATTGATTCTTTCGTATGATCCGGATGTTGTGGAGATTGATTCAATCGTAATCGCCTCTGTCCTGCGGGCTGCGAATGAGCGGGAAATTATCTCAACGGATTTGTATAAATCTTCGATACATCAAAAAATATACATAGATTTCCTTGCCCCTGTCGTAGCCGATCAAGAGGAGCCAATCGCGGTATTGGTATTGCGTATGGATCCGAACGAATACTTGTATCCATATATACGGTCCTGGCCTGTACCGACTGAAACTGCGGAATCAATTATTTTCCGAAGAGAGAATGATTCCGTACTGTTTCTGAATGAATTACGACATAAAGACGACGCTGTATTGAGATTACGCTTTCCGCTTACTCAAACAGATATACCTGCCGTTCAAGCGGTCTTAGGATATAGAGGAATATTTGCAGGAAAAGACTACCGCGGTGTTGAAGTGCTGGCGGATGTTCGCTCCATTCCCGGAACTCCCTGGTTTATTGTTTCAAAAATAGATAAAAATGAGATTTACACAGAACTTTATTTCAGGGCTGGCGTAATCATTTCGTTCGTGTTTTTATTGATTCTATTACTTGGCGCCGGATTGGCGTATATATACAGTAACCGTCAAAGAAATATATACAGGGAACTTTACAATACCGAGAAGGAGTTATGGGAATCTCAGGAAGAATTCAAAACTATTCTCTATAGCATCGGCGATGCAGTGATAACGACCGATACCGCCGGTAAAATACGCAATATGAATCCAACGGCAGAACAATTAACCGGCTGGTATGAACCGGATGCTCAAGGAAACCTGCTGAAGTATGTTTTCAAAATTATCAACGAAGAGACTCGCAACCCCGTTAACAATCCGGTTCAAAAAGTGTTGCAGGAGGGGCAGGTAGTCGGGCTTGCAAATCACACGATTTTGATTTCAAAGGATGGAAAAGAAATCCCCATTGCCGACAGCGGTGCGCCCATAAGAAACGAAGAAGGAAAGGTAATAGGAGTTGTCCTTGTGTTTCGCGACCAAACGGCGGAACGCGAAGCGGCAAACAAATTGCGTGAAAGTGAACGCCGGTTGTCAACACTTATGAGTAATCTACCCGGTATGGCATATCGATGTCAAAACGATCCTCAATGGACTATGGAATTTGTGAGCGATGGTTGTATTGACTTAACAGGATATTCTCGTGATGAACTTGTAGAAAATAAAACAATAGCATACGCCGATTTAATTCACCCGGATGATCAGCAAATAGTCTGGGATGAAGTACAAAACTCTCTCAACTCAAACTGTCCTTTTCAAATTACATATCGTATACGGACAGCCGACGGTAGTGAAAAATGGGTGTGGGAACAAGGCAGGGGAATTTTTTCAGAAGACGAGGATTTGGTTGCATTAGAGGGGTTTATTACCGACATCACCGACCGGAAACGGATGGAGGAAGCCCTCAGCGAGAGTGAATATCGCTATCGAACATTGTTCGAAGAATCGAAGGATACCGTCTATATTGCGACGCCCGAAGGTAATTTCCTGGATATAAACAGCTCCGGTGTGAAATTATTTGGTTATTCGTCCAAGGAAGAGCTTTTACAAACAGATATCGCCCGCGACCTGTACTGGGATCCCCTTCAACGAGAAAAATTCAAGCGCCTGCTCAATGAACAGAGCTACGTGAAAGATTATGAATTAGAATTAAAGACAAAGGAGGGTAAGAATATCGTCGTGCTTGAAACAAGTACCGTTGTGAGTGATAGCAGGGGAAATATCGCAGCTTATAGAGGCATCATACGTGATATCACCAAATTCAAGCAGGCGGAAGAAGCGCTCCGCCAAAGCGAGCAACAATTCCGGTTGATTACTGAAAATGTACCTGATATGATTGTGGTTCTCGATACCGAAGGAAAGAGGTTGTACGTCAGTCCTTCGTACGAACCCATTCTCGGTGATCCGAGTGCTTTGGTTGGAACAGATTCTTTTAAGGAAATTCATCCGGACGATCGGGAAATAATTAAACGTGTTTTTAAGGAAACTGTTAAAACGGGCGTCGGTCAACAAACCGAATACCGGCTTCTTTCAAAAGATGGAAGCATCCGAATTGTTGAATCGAAGGGAGGTGTAATTCGTGACGAACAAGGGAACGTCTCACAAGTTATTGTTGTTTCTCGCGACGTCACGGAGAAGAAGAAACTTGAAAAGCAGTTGCTCCGTAACCAGCGGATGGAAAGCATCGGTTTGCTTGTCGGTGGAATCGCACACGACCTTAACAACGTTCTTGCACCTATTATGCTGTCTATGAATATCATTAAACAAAAGGCAAGCGATAAAAAAACGCAAAAACTTCTTAAAATTGTTGACACAAGTGCTCAGCGCGGTGTTGACCTTATCAAACAAGTACTCTCGTTTGCACGTGGAATTGAAGGAGAAAGTACGTCCGTTCAAATTAGACATCTTATTAGTGACGTTAGAGACGTTCTTAAACGAACGATTCCTAAGTCAATATCATTGAAAATTGATGCTTCAAAAGATCTCCGACCTATATATGCCGACGCAACGCAAATTCATCAGGTATTAATGAATCTCTGTATCAACGCACGGGATGCAATGCCCGAGGGTGGGATACTTGAAATTAAAGCAACAAACATTGTGATAGATGAACAGTACGCCGAAATGAATATTGACGCAAAACCCGGGTCCTATGTTCAGGTTTCTGTTTCCGATACAGGCACGGGGATACCGCCCGATGTTATCGGGAGAATCTTTGATCCTTTTTTCACAACCAAAGAAGAGGGGACGGGAACGGGCCTGGGTCTTTCAACAGTGCATACTATTATCAAAAGTAACGGCGGATTTGTAAATGTTTACAGCGAAGAAGGCAAGGGAACAATATTCAAGGTGTATTTGCCTGCAAAAGAAACCGAAGAAGATGTAATTACGAAAGAAAAACAGGAAGCTCCTGCGGGCAACGGCGAGTTGATTCTTGTGGTGGATGACGAACGAGCCGTACGGGCGATCACTCAAACAACATTAGAAGCAAACGGTTATAGAGTTATCACGGCGGCGGATGGAATTAAAGCCGTAGATTTGTATGAGAAAAATAAGCTGGATATTGACCTCATCCTGATGGATTTAAGAATGCCGAATATGGATGGTTATGGCGCAATCCGGGCAATAAAGAAAATGAATCCCAAGGCGTTGTTTATTGCAATGAGCGGGTTGGTGCAAAACGGAAAATCAATTAAACAGGATTTGGTGGAGTATTTACACAAACCGTTCACGGCAGAGACACTGCTATTTTCTATTTATGAAATGCTTAAAAATAAGAAATGAGCTAAACATTTCTGCGGAAACCATTCCAAAACGCTATCATTGCCGGACTTGGGTTGTGAAAAAAAATACATGGGCGGTAAAACTAACCGCGATTATAGCCGGTGCTCATCTCATAGTTCTGACAGTAGTTAGTTTCGGATACGTGAAAGTCGGGCAAGTAGCAATCGAGAGTCTGTATGCAGTGACGTTCAGAGTCATAGTGTGTATGTGTATTATATTACTTATTCCGCGTAGAAACAAACAGCAT
>PWJF01000198.1 GCA_003560935.1 Ignavibacteriales bacterium | reverse complement strand
CGGATCGTCGCATCGGTGCGCACGGCGAACGTCTCGCCGAGAAGGGGCGTGATCGTACGCTCACCGCGGCGCGGTACAACACTGTTTGCTGCACGGCGACCCTCGGTGACGTGGTAGAAGAGGACATCCAGGACAACCGATGCAGGCACGTCGGTGATCTCGTCGATCTCCGTATCGAGCACAATGCTCAGAAGGCCGTAGAGATTTTCGAAAGCTTCGTCTGTCGGAGCGAAGACTGTAAATTGGTCGGTGCCGTTGAGGAAAAGATCAACGAGGCCAGTTTCGAGTTCGGCGTCAACGTAAACCAGGGCGCCAACCAGCTCATTGAAGCCTGCTCCAATGGCGATTGCAGCAATGGACTCATTGCCGGGAGCCGGGGCCAGAGCGGCTGTCGCGGCTTTTGCCACTTCTCCGAAACTTGTTTCATCGGGAGCGATAATTGCGTTGTCGCTCTCACATCCGGCAAACAGTCCTAACAACAATACTATGCCGAAAAAACTCAAAAACATCTTGTTGGTTAACATAAGTAACTCCTTTTGTTAATATGGATTGATATAAGCCGCTTCAGGCGGCGTAGATTAAGGTAACTGCTTCTTTTCTCAGCAGGCCAAATAGCAATGCAAACAAGACTGCAAATTTTGACGCTGTTTTTAATGTATTCAATTTCTCACCTTAAAAATGAGCGTTATACACGTTATGAGCGTTACGAGCGTTATTATAATAAACAATTTTTAAAAAGTCAATAGCTTTAGAAAAATAAATAGTGCAAAACGCTCATTTCTATTGGCTGCTTCGTTTTAACAAACATCACATGGCTGTTATTTGTAGCGCGATATTTTTCTGAATCCTCCAACCTGGTAATAATATCACTAACTGTAATCCACTCTCGGAATCTCTGATAGCGTTCATTTGCGGCATCTTCCTGATTATCGAAGTCGATTACTTCGCTATAGCCGGATATTTTGCCTGTGATGATGCAGAGTCCGTTGTGTGATGTGTGTTGTGAAAACAGCCTGTTGAGCTCGTCTATTGTAATTCCTTGTATTCGTATCCTGTGGTTTGTAATTCGCCTCGTAACATAAATTGCTCAGTTGATTATCTCCTTGTCTTTGAAAAGAGAACCCTTTTTTTATTTATATAACTTGTTTAACTTATGGATCTTATATCTATAAAGATTAATTGACAAATGAACAACACTCAACCAAAGCGACCGAACGTAGGCCTTTTTACGGCGACCGCCTTTGTCATTGCAAGCATGATAGGAACCGGAGTTTTTACAAGCCTCGGTTTTCAGGTCGTCTATATCGATTCGGTGTTTTCGCTTCTCTTACTATGGGTTGTAGGCGGTGTGGCGGCACTGTGCGGAGCTTTATCATATGGAGAACTGGGAGCGGCGCTTCAACGATCGGGAGGAGAATATCACCTTCTTTCCAAAATTTATCACCCGGCCGTAGGATTCCTTTCAGGTTGGGTTTCAACGGTTCTCAGTTTTGCCGCACCTGCTGCACTCGCCTCGATGGCATTTGCAAGCTATCTCAGTGTCGTCTATCCTGTGCTGCCGCCGGAACACCTTGCTGCCCTGCTTGTCGTCATAATTGGATCAATTCACTTATCAAGCATTAAAATCGGGGCGGTATTTCATGATTTTTTTACAATTGTGAAGGTGATATTAATTGTGATCTTTATAGTTTCTGCATTTTCAATAACAACTGCAACAAAACACACTCTTATCCCGTCCGGAAAAGATTTTACACTGCTTTTCAGTTCCGGATTTGCCGTATCCCTTGTGTTTGTCTCGTACTCTTATTTTGGCTGGAACGGAGCTATATACATTGTAAACGAAATTAAAAATCCAAACAAGCATTTGCCGCTCTCTTTATTTTCCGGAACCTTACTTGTTCTTCTGTTATACGTGTTGTTGAATTACGCTTTTCTGTATACCGTTCCGATGACGGAACTGGCCGGACAGATCGAAATAGGGTTTTTATCTGCTTCGAATATATTCGGTCCGGTAGGTGCCGATATAATGGCGGTGACTATCGCACTGTTGCTGGTGTCGACTGTGAGCGCCTTTTTATTTCTCAGCCCCCGAATTGCTCAGGTAATGGGCGAGGATTATTTTATACTTCGGTTTCTAAGGAAAAAATCGTCCGGTGGGGTCCCCGTTAACGCTATTATATTTCAAATCATCATCATTTTGATTTTTATATATACGTCCACTTTCGAGCAGGTATTTATTTACACGGGATTTACCATTTCGTTAATGACGTCGATTACCGTTCTCGGCGTATTTGTATTGAGATATCGTCAACCCGAACTTCCACGGCCGTATAAAACCTGGGGGTATCCGTTTACACCTGCTATCTTTCTACTCATCAACACCTGGATTCTCTATTACTTGCTTGTTGAAAGGCCGCTCGAGTCGTTTATAGGTACAGCTATCGTATCGCTCGGCATTATCTTTTACTTTTTAAATCTGAAAATTTCACCGGCTGCGGAAATTAAAAACCGATACCTGTAAATACTAACCCTGACAAGCTGGAACCAAAAATGTTTGAATCTTTAAGGTACTATTAATTACCCGTGCCTCTCTTTCTAACCTCTATTTTATAATCGGGCCCCGCCTGTACTCCATACGTTCCTGCAAAATCATCCATGTTAATGGCAATTGAAAGTTTATCAAGACTATTCATGTAGAGCAGCGGTTCGCCGACGTTAACGTCACCGAATGTCCGGACATACGGAACCTCATCGCTGAAAAGCACTGTATCGTTATATCTGACAGTAACGAGAAATACATCACCGATATCTGCGTTTAATTTACCGAAAAGTTCGCGGTCGATATTTGTCCAGACATTGCCGTACCGGATATCGAGAATAGGTACATATCCATATACCCCATTATCCCTGTACGCCGCTTCGGGCCGTTCTATTTTTACAACGTGCGGAGGTAATTCTTGCCCGACTTCTTCAAACGTTATGATCCCGGCCGCAAGTTTTGCACCGGTGTACGCAAAAACATCACGGCCGTGAAAAGTATAGGATTTTCCAGAGTCGGCGCGTCTGTGAACGGCTTCATCTATCTCCCTGACGCTTTCAATCCCGAGACTTTCGGACACAAGCGTCAATGTTCCGTTATCGGGAGTGACAAAGTAGTGTCCCGATTTTGTTTTAAGCACAACAGGTTTCCGGTCCGTTCCTACACCCGGATCCACTACGGATACAAACACCGTACCGGCAGGCCAGTATCGGGCAGTTTGTTCCAGGCGATATGCCCCTTCCCAGATATTATACGGGGGGATCTCGTGTGTCAGATCGAAAATACCGAGCCCCGGCGAGACACCGAATGCCACCCCCCTCATCGTCGCAACCGCGGCATCCTTCACACCGAAATCGGTTTGAAGGACGAGCGCGTTTTGAGCCGTCGCTGCGGAGTGTCCGATAAGGAGGAAGAGAACGAGATGAAGTTTTATAAATCTTTTCAATGTATGACACATAGTCAAATCATTTAGTTTTGTTAATTGTTATCGGTTATTGGTTAATGTTCATATAACCGTTATTTAAAAAATACCTATACATCGAAGACTCTACAGATCGAACTTTGACAAATAATAATTCTGTAAAAACCCTGAAAGGACAAGTTCACTTTATTACGCACTTTCAGCGCTTTAGTTGATCCAAGGCTTTCCTGTACACAGGGCTTCACCCTGTGCTACTGATGACGCTCCTTCGGAGCTTGTCATAATATTATTTTAT
>PWJF01000319.1 GCA_003560935.1 Ignavibacteriales bacterium | reverse complement strand
TGACCCGGTCCTTCCTCAGGGTGAAGGTGTCATCTGAGATATAGAAAAAGCTGACCCCTTTTTCCCGGAGCTGCTGCAGCTGGTCCACAAAGTAGCGCGGTGAATGAAACCTGACCTTTCTCCCCCAGAATTGCGGCGACCCGCAGAAGGCGCAGTCGGCCGGACACCCCCTGGAGGAGACAAGGTGCTCAAAGGTAAAGTGCCTTGCAGGGGAAGGCAGACTGTCCAGGTCGCGGACGGGTTCGGCCTCGCCCGTACTCATGATTTTTCCGCCCTGCCTGCAGGCCAGGCCCCTGATCCCGGACACCCCCTGCAGGTCTTCCCTTTCCAGATGATTGACCAGCTCCAGGAATGTATATTCCCCTTCTCCCAGAACCACGTAATCGATTTCCGGATAGTGCTTCAGGAGGTGTTGCCAGAGAAATGTGGCCCCGATGCCGCCGAAAACGGTCTTTACTCCAGGCAAAACCTCCCTGGCCGTCCTGGCCGTCTCGATGCCGCCGAAACGGTTGGCATTGACTGTTGACAATCCCAGCACCCCGGGATTCTTTTCCCTGAGCATGTCCCTGATCTCCCGGGGGTCCCCCTTGAGGTCATAGCGGTTGATGATCTCCACTTCATGGCCGTTTTCCCTGAGCATGGCCCCTATGTAGTACAGGCCGATGGGAGTCACAGAGGCGTCACGGCCGTGAATCTTGTGACCCCTGACCTCCAGACAGTGCGGATACACAAGGATTATTTTCATCGGGTTAAATAAACTGGTTCCGGTTATTGGATTGCCTTTCCCTGCTGTGCTGATTCAGGGCAGGTATAAAATCTGCAGCCCGGCAGAGCAGTGCAGGCTTATTTGCAGCCGGCAACCGACATTTTGGATATTTTGCAGGGTTTGAGTGCATAATTACTGGTCCGGCCCTGTTGCATCAAAATGTACAGCCAGCCAGATGCAGGTTTCATCCCTGGAGGTCCAGTCAACCCTGTGCCTTATACGGGCCGGGAGATGGATGTAGTCCCCCGGCTTGAGCACCCTGGCCCTGTCCTCGCCCTCGACCAGGACCGCTGCCTTTCCCTGCAGCAGCAGAACCCACTCATCCCGGGGCTGGTCATACCATTCTCCCTGCTGAGTCGAGTGTCCACGGGAAATAATTCTTTCAATCCTGACATTCTCTTTCTTGAGAATATCTTCAAACATTTCGTCTCTTCCGGGCTCAGCAACACTGCTGAACATGCTGCCGGAGATGACCATCTTCTCCAGCAGGACTCTTAAGTATGGCAGAACATGCTCCACTATCCTGTCCACGCCCTTTTCATTGGGATGGATGCCGTCGGGCAGGGTCAGGGAGGGATTCTGAGGTATCCCGGGCATAAAGTCCGGGATAAGCGGAACCTGTCTTGAGCGGGAAAGCTCTGTATAGATCGCGTGGAAACTCCGGGTGTAATCAGGATAAAATCCCCGCAAAGAAAGAAATCCAGCCAGGAGCACCCTGGCCCCTGAGCCAAGACAGGCATCAATGATCTTTTCCAGGTTTGCCCTGATTCCGGCCGCAGGAAGGCCCATGAAAAAATCATTGGGGGCCCAGCTCAACAATGACCAGGTCGGGACGATGCTGCAGAAGACCATCCAGACGCCTGAGGCCGTCAAGGGTTGTATCCCCCGAAACGCCGGCGTTTATGACCCGGATGGTGCGCCCTCCCTTGTTCAGGGCCTGCTCCAGCCTCAAGGCGAAGGAATCCTCCGGGGCCAGTCCATATCCTGCAGTCAGGCTGTCTCCCAGAGCCAGGACAGTGATCATTTACTGTCCTTGAAGCCGGCAGCCTCCCGGACCGGCTGTCCATTGCCGGCTTCCGCCTTGGCCTGGCGGCGCCTGGCGTGCAGTATGGGCTCGGTGTAGCCGCTGGGCTGCTCGCGTCCCTTGAATACCAGATCGCATGCAGCCTGGAAGGCTGGGCTTTTTTCAAAATCTTCAGCCATGGGCCTGTACCCGGGATCACCCGCATTCTGACGGTCCACAATCCGGGCCATGCGCATCAGGGTCTCCAGGACCTCTTCCCGGGTGCAGATTCCGTGGTGCAGCCAGTTGGCTATGTGCTGGCTGGAAATACGCAGGGTTGCCCGGTCCTCCATCAGGCCCGTGTCATTTATATCCGGAACCTTGGAACAGCCTATGCCCTGCTCCACCCAGCGCACAACATAACCCAGAATGCTCTGGACATTGATCTCCAGCTCCTCGCGGATTTCCTCTGCGGAAGGGACACCCTCTCTCAGCAGGGGCAGAACCAGAAGATCATCCAGGCCGGCCCGGCTTTGCCCCTGCAGCTCTTCCTGACGGGCATGCACATCCACCTGGTGGTAGTGGGTAACATGCAGGGTAGCTGCCACAGGCGAAGGCACCCAGGCGCAGCTGGCCCCGGCCAGGGGATGGGCCAGCTTGTCCCTTACCATTTCCAGCATCTCGTCGGGCTTGGGCCACATGCCCTTGCCGATCTGGGCCCGCCCGCGGAATCCGCAGGCCAGGCCCACGTCCACGTTTTGGTCCTCATAGGCCTGCATCCAGGGTTCTTTTTTCATGTCGCCCTTGCGCACCATTGCTCCGGCCTCCATGCTGGTGTGTATCTCATCCCCGGTGCGGTCCAAAAAGCCGGTGTTGATGAAAATTATCCTTTCCCGGGCCGCACGGATGCATTCCTTGAGATTGAGGGTGGTCCGCCTCTCTTCATCCATTACCCCGATTTTCATGGTATTTTCATGCAGGCCCAGAAGCTCTTCCGTCCTGGCGAAAAGATCGCAGGTAAATGCGGTTTCTTCTGGTCCGTGCAGCTTGGGTTTTACTATGTACAGGCTTCCGCAGCGGCTGTTGCGGTACCTGCCCGTGCCTTTCAGGTCATGCAGGCCTGCCAGGGCGGTAATCAGGGTGTCCAGGATGCCTTCGGGAATTTCCCGGCCCCGGGAGTCCAGGACAGCATCCGTAGTCATCAGATGGCCCACTGTGCGCACCAGCATCAGGCTGCGCCCCGGCAGGTGAAAGTTCCTGCCCTGAGGGGAAATATAGTATCTGTCCGGCTGCAGCCCGCGCCTGACAAGCCTGCCTGATTTTTCAAATGAAGTCTCCAGATCTCCCCTGAACAGACCCAGAAGGTTGCGGTAAACGAGAACCTTATCCATGGCGTCCACTGCAGCCACTGAATCCTCGAAATCCAGAATGGTGGTTATGGCCGCCTCCAGCAGCACGTCACTGACTCCGGCCGGGTGGTTCCGGCCGACAGGATCCTGCGGATCTATGCTGATCTCCATGTGCAGCCTGTTACTGCGCAGCAGGACCGCTTCCAGACTGTCCTTTTTTCCGACATAGCCGGCAAACTGCTGCGGATCCTTGAGCCGGACAACGTTTCCGTCCTTGAGATATACCTGCAGCTCTGACAGCCCTGTTTCGGCTGTCAGCTCAAAGCCCGCAGCTTCAGTATACGAACCCACCTCCAGAGGAACAGCCCGGTCCAGGAATGCTGCTGCGGAATGAACAACCATGGCCCCGCGCACCGGATTGTATTCCCGGCCTTTTTCCGCACCGTCAATCTCAGGGGTGACATCAGTTCCATAAAGTGCATCATAGAGACTGCCCCACCGGGCGTTGCACGCATTCAGGGCATAGCGGGCATTGTCCACCGGCACCACCAGCTGAGGCCCGGCAATGGAGGATATTTCCCGGTCCACATTCTCCGTCTCTATGGTGAAATCCTCTCCTTCAGGCTCAAGATACCCTGT
>PWJF01000054.1 GCA_003560935.1 Ignavibacteriales bacterium | reverse complement strand
CGAGAAACAGAAACCTGAAAGTTTTCTGCGCTCTCCACGGAACGGGACAGCGTCCCGTTCTACAGGGGACAGCGTCCCGTTCTACAGGTCTGAATATGTAGATCGGCTCGCCGAGCCGATTGGTGGAGCGAGAAACAGAAACCTGAAAGTTTTCTGCGCTCTCCACGGAACGGGACGGCGTCCCGTTCTACAGGGGACAGCATCCCGTTCTACAGTTTTCGGGCAGATTTTTAATTTAAAAATATTTATATTCTGTAAATTTTTCTATTTCAAAAAATACTTCTTTTGGTGATGAGAGAAATTGATCCTTTTTATCGGCGAAATCTCCCGCATATCCAACCTCTAAATGCAGATTATTTCATTACATTTAGATTACACGGTTCACTACCACGTGGAGCAATAAAAAATTTAAAAGAAAAACAATTAGAGATTGAGAAAGAAATTTCCCGGATTAAATCCGATACTATTCGAAAAATAAAATCCTATGAAGCACGGAAAAAATATTTCATAAAATTCGACGATTATCTCGATGCAGTGAACCACGGCCCGAAATGGTTAGTAAATGAAGCAATAGCATCATTAGTCGCTGATTCAATCAAATATCGTGATGGGAAAGTATACGTTTTGCTGGCTTATTGTATAATGCCAAATCATGTACATCTGGTATTTTTCCTCCCAGACGATGGCGACCGACGGGACAAACCTTCTGCATATATAGTTACAGATATTCTAGAATCGTTAAAAAAATTTACCGCAATAAGGTCTAACAGGATATTAAAACGAAACGGTTCATTCTGGCAGGATGAATCTTACGATCACATCATCCGTAACAAGCGGGAGTTTAAGAACGTAATACGGTATGTGTTGAATAATCCGGTCAAAGCAGGATTAGTTGAATCTCCGGAACAATGGAAATGGAATTGGTGCCGAGAAGATATAGAGCTGTAAATCGGCTCGCTGAGCCGATTGGTGGAGTGAGAAATATAAACCTGAAAGTTTTCTGCGCTCTCCACGGAACGGGACGGCGTCCCGTTCTACAGATCTCGTAAATCTTTTAACGAATAAAACGTTCCGCGCCAGCGGATCCCCTTATTCATAATCGTCTTTACCAATGCACGACTTACGGCAAAGATAAACAACACCGCAGCGAGCGGTAGAAACACAAAGTCCAATCCCTTACTGCTCGAAAAAACTGCAACGTGACGAAGATATACCGAAACCATCAACAGCAGCGCAGCGATATATATCCCCTGTACTAATCCCGATGTTATCATAACAGCAACAAATGGAAATAAAAAAAAGATTATCTGCCCTGCGACTGCGCCGGCTGCAATTATAATACTATAGCGCAATCCGGCATAGGCGTTCTTTTCGATACCCTGCATTGCTTCCCGAAGCGAAGCATACCATTCAACAGACATTAAATGTTTACCCGATGCAAAACGCTGACGCAGTCCGGTTTTCTTCGCGAGTTTACCGAGCCGTACATCTTCATCGGGACGTAACGCTACAACCCGATGAGTACCAATGCGCTCGTATGCCTCGCGACGAAACATATTAAACGCCCCAACCCCCATTCCTCCTGCCCACGGTCTGAAATATATCAAAAACGAGAAGAAAAAATACTTCACAAACAATCTTAAAAGGAATGATCTGCCAAAGATGAACGGCGATACCGCACAATGGTCGGCTTCTTGATTCTCCAGATACGCAACTGCGGTTCGCAATGCTCCGGGTTTGAATATAACGTCGGCATCGGTAAACAATAAAATCTCAGCGGTCGATTGCCGGTAGCCGCGATAACACGCGTAATTTTTTCCCAGCCAACCGTCGGGGAGCTCATCGACGGTTATTACTTTTAATGTTTTCCAATCCTTTTGCAGCGAATTAATCTTATCGAGCGTCCGGTCCGTAGAACGGTCGTTTACGACAATGACTTCATAATCCGGGTAATCCAAATCTTTAATCGTACGAAGTGACCGTGCGATCGATGTTTCCTCATCTTTTGCGGAAATAATAATCGCCCCTTTCGGCAACCGCCCGGAGGTATCGTTCTTATGGGGATGCAGAACCATTACCGACCGCATTCCGGTAAACGTATCAATCGCAACCACGAGCCAGTATAGTGCGGTAATAACAGCAATCGCGTCGAACGTGTTAATTATGATATTTTCATACATACTATAGGATCATAAACGAAGTAATATAATTCCCGTCAATGCGATTCCGGTCACCTCATAAATGCCCGGCGATTCGCTATATACAAGTACCGACATGACAACGATGAGTACAATATTAAGGTTCACAACGGGTGAGGTTAAGCTAACCGAACCGATACGGAGTGCCTTCATAAACAAAATATTCCCCGCCGTCGATCCGATACCTACTACAGAACCTGAGATGAGCAGCGTAACGCTGATATATAATTGTTGTGTAATTATCCCATAGAGGAAAAATCCAAGTGCGCCGGTAATATATAGACCAAACAGGATATGCGGAACGGAATACATCCGAACCGCACCGAATTTCAAAATAAAGCCGGCGATGCCGAAAAAGATCGCGCTTGCAACAACGGAAGGAAACCACATAGACTATAGAAGTTCCGAATCTGTATTATGAAATAAGATACGATAATTAAAATAATCTTTCCATTAATGAAACAAATAGAGTTATATATCGTATCTAATCATATATTAAAAAAATATTCCCCTGAATAGCATATATAATAAAAAGCATGAAAACCTCCCTGCTTATTTTCATATTCGGTGCGATATTCATATTAGTTGCTCAGGCACAGTTTAAAGAGGAAAATGTAATTGTTGCAACCCGTACAGATACACCGCCGGTAATCGACGGTTATGTCGATGAAGATATATGGAAGCATGCCGTGGTCGTGGATAGATTTTATCAACACGAACCCGACGACGGCGAGCCCGCAACAGAGCGGACCGAATTGCGCATATTATATGATGATTCCGCTTTGTACATTTCATTTATCTGTTTCGACTCCGAACCGGACCAAATCGTTCGCCGTCTTACCAGACGCGACCGTCGCGTACCGTCCGATTTCGTACAGGTTGCCATCGACAGTTACAACGACCGCACAACAGCGTTTGTATTTGAGATAAATGCTGCGGGTGTCAAACGTGATTATGTAATGCTTGATGACGGCAACATGGAAGACATTACCTGGGACGGCATCTGGGATGGGGCCGTTGCAAAGCGTGATGACGGCTGGAGTGTTGAGATGAAAATTCCATACCAGACACTCCGGTTTTCCGAAGCAGACGAACAGATATGGGGTTTCAATGCGTCGCGACAGATAGACAGGAAGAATGAGTTTGTTCTCTGGGCACATATCCCGCAATCATCGCGTGCCGTTGTTTCACGGTTCGGGTATCTGCGGGGTTTGCACGACCTTAATCCGCCGCGTTCCCTGCTTGTGCTCCCCTACGCTCTTGCAGGTGCAACACGCTGGCCAAGCAATCAATTACCGCAACCGCTTCATCAAATCGATTCCGATCTGGATATCGGCGTCGACATGCAATATGGCATCTCGAATAATACGACGTTGAACCTGACGGTTAATCCGGATTTCGGTCAGGTTGAGTTAGACGAAGTTATTTTGAACCTCAGCGCATTTGAGACATTCTATCCCGAGCGGCGTCCCTTCTTTGTTGAGGGCGCATCGATATTCAGAACGGTAGGTCCTATGGGGGGCGGCTTGCTCCGAACATATATGTTCTACTCACGCAGGATCGG
>PWJF01000373.1 GCA_003560935.1 Ignavibacteriales bacterium | reverse complement strand
CGGGGTTCAGACATAATAACATTCAGGGCGGCTTGTCGATTGAATTGCTCGATAAAACATACGGTTTACCGGAAGAGATAGACGATCCCGATACCGATATAGAGATCCGAATGGATCGTCAGCGGATGCGCGGGTATTTGAATATTCAAAGCACAGGGTTTTTTGAAAACTATGAATTACGTATAAGCGGGTCGAGTTATTTTCATGAAGAGGTTGAGATAGAGCGCGACGAAGACGGTACAATCGAAGAGAATATGGAACTTGACTTTGTTCAGAATACGTTGAGTTCAACACTGACGATGAAGCACGGTTCGCTCGGCATCATCGAAAGCGGTGTTATCGGAGTGAACGGTATTTCACGGAGACTCGATACCACCGGTCCCGAAGCGTTGACTCCCGATGCACGATCCAGTTTTCTCGGTCTCTTTGTTTATGCAGAAATTCCGATGAGTACCATATCACGGCTTCAGATGGGCGGACGAGTAGAGTTTCAGCGAATCCGTGCACAAGAAAACGAGAAGCACCCCGATTTCGATCTGACGCGTACATCGACAACATTCTCGGGTTCGATCGGTGCAAATATGAAGCCGGCAGAAAGTGTCGAGATCGGATTTCAAATTGCACGCGCACACCGGGTTCCGTCGATCGAGGAACTGTTTTCCGATGCGGCGCATCTTGCAGCCGGTGCCTATGAGATCGGCAATCCCGAATTGAAGAACGAGATCGGTCACGGAGTAGATGTGTTTGTTCGCTTTTCGACAAACAGAGTGTTCGTCGATATCGCCGGTTTCTATAACAGAGTGAACGATTATATCGTACGTCAACCGACAGGAGAGATCCATGAACCGTCGGGTTTCCCGATTATCGTATATGAAGCGGGAGATGCGGAGCTTATCGGCGGAGAGATCGGCTTGAAGATGCTGCTTCATGAAAATATCCGTCTCAATGCCCGCCTGGATTACGTACGCGGCGAACGCCGCGATGTCGAACGAACACCGTTGCCGTTCATACCGCCGTTACGCTCGTTCATCGGTGTGACGTATGATATAAAAGACTGGTGGATAGGCATAAATTCACGGATAGCGTCGGAGCAAACCCGGACGGCGGTTGAAGAAGATCTGACCGACGGGTATATTCTGTTCGGTTTCGAAGCCGGTTACCGGTTCGATATTTCGGGCAGGCACGTCGTTTCATTCCGTATGGACAATTCATTTAATACGGTTTATCGCGATCATCTGTCGCGCGTGGAAGACAGGGACAACCCGATGCCCGGACGCAGCGCTCATTTGATGTATAAATGGTACTTTTAAACCAAATGCGGTAAAGCTACACCCAACGGGAACATTAGCCACTTCCGACCTGCACACCGTTCACAACACCTTTAACACGACACTCTGCCGGTTCTTTTCTTCCTTTTCCTTCGGTATCGCACTATCGGGGCTTACCTCCGCAAGCCGGTGTTCGAGCGCGGAGTTGTGAAGACGAATGCTGCTTTCATAATTATAATCTCCGTCGCCAGTTTTCTATTGTGCTCACGGCTATCATCACCTTCCCCTCGCGTACTTCCGAAGGGATAGGGTCGGGATAATTGTTGCCGCAACAAGCGAGCGCACGCATGGAATCCAGTTCCCAGTGCGACGGACAGTTGTTGTTATGTATCTCGTTATTGATGATAGTAAACCGGCTGGAATTACTCGGTTCACTTATGCTGATCGATGTGACAAGTTTGCCGCGGGTAGAGATGTATGCCAGAACCGGGATCACCGCCGTGGGTCCCTGATGTTCGAGGCGAACAAGTTTATGATCCAAAACTTTCTGAAGCGGGAAGGTTAAATAACCGTTTTCGACGGTTCCCGTAATGTCGGTCATCGCGATTTCCCGGTCGGTATAATCGACCGGATCGCTGACAACCGGCTGGGCGGCGATCACGTCATGTTCTTCAAAATATATATAATTGTATAGTGTAACTACAAGAAATATCCCTATAAGAGCGAAGACGGCAATTAATCCTATGCGGAGTTTCGATGATATTTGATTACCGGATGTATTTTTTTGTACTGCGGGTCGATCCGGTTCCGGGGTTTCCGCCGGTGCAACAGCGGTACCGCACGACGGACAGAACCGTGCGGAAGCCGTTAATTCTTTACCGCATTGTGAGCATATGAGACGGGACATTATTTCCTCCGTGCATTACAATAGGTTAATCATTATTCGTTTTCCATCATACATTAAAACAAACATTATCTTCAGTAAGTGCATCAGTTTCTGTATAATTAAAATACTGGAAATCCATAACAATTGCAATTCATTTGCAATTGTTAAAAACTCTAATTATTTTATGCCTGAATTGACAAACCCCATCTTTCAGAGATACCTATATTGTGAGCGATATTATTTTCCATGTCGTTGAACACGCCGTTCAGGTAATTCTTCTGGTTTTCGTTATGATGGTAGCTGTTGATCTGCTCAATGTGTGGACGAGAGGAAAACTGACCATACTCTTAAAAGGAGGGAACTGGCGTCAATACTTTCTTGCTTCTTTTCTCGGGACAACACCCGGATGTGCAGGTTCGTTTATGAACGTCTCGTTATACGTGCACGGACTCATCTCATTCGGTGCACTTGTCGGCGGCATGATCGCCACATCGGGCGATGAAGCGTTTCTTATGATCGCGATGTTCCCGCGTGAGGCATTTATGCTGTTTGGGTTGCTTTTTGTTGCAGGGGTTTTATTTTCGTGGATAACAGATAAAATTGTACGACGATTGAATGTCCGTCTTTCATATAAATGCGATCTCCATCAACACCATCCCGAACACGAAAGCTTCAAACATTATGTGGAAGAACATATATGGCAGCATATTATCAAGCGGCATATCTGGAAGATATTTCTCTGGGTATTGGGGACAATGCTCATTATCGATGTAGGATTACAGTACTGGGATATAAGTACATTCTCCGCAGAATATACGATTTATTTTGTATTTGCTGCGGCGCTTATAGGCATCATTCCGCAATCCGGACCGAATATTATTTTTATCACTATGTTCGCTAACGGACTTGTACCGTTCTCTGTTTTGTTCACCAGCTCATTTGTCCAGGATGGTCATGCACTTTTGCCGATGTTATCGTACTCTGTTCGCGATACAATTATAATTAAAGGATTTAATCTGGTATTCGGCTTATGTACCGGTTTGTTGATGTATTTTGCGGGATGGTGAAATAATTGCTAACTTGGATATAGAGAGACACATCTACAAAAAAGGAAAACTGTTATGACTACAATAAAATTATTAGTTATGATACCGTTCGCTTTTCTCTTTGCGGGTCTTAATCTGCTTCTCATTCCGGGATGTTCCCATGATCACCATGATGATCTGAACGAAGTCGTATCGGCTTTACAGGAGAAAGGATTACAACCGGAAGTAATAAGCGCGGAACAATTTTACAAAGGACAGGAACCGGAAAACTTTTTCATCCGGACCGGAGCGGAATATAAACCGAGCTACAACGAAGATCCGGCCATACCGGCACAATGCTGGATCGAGACAGGATACGGCACGCAAAATGCGTGTCAGTATTGCCATACCGATTATCTTGCAGCTATTGAGCACGGTAATGCGTTCCCGATTGCAGATGATCAGATCCTGTACGGTTTTCCCACGCCGAACCTGAACCGTATATTATGGCGGAATGTGATCTTCCCCGATGAGATAGAGCGGCGTCTGAGAGATGAAGGAATACAAATCCCTTCACATGGTGAT
>PWJF01000129.1 GCA_003560935.1 Ignavibacteriales bacterium | reverse complement strand
GGTATTCGGTCTTATGGTAGAGCACCGAGCCGTCAACCTCGATCTCGCCCGTTGAAAAATTCCGCTGGAAATTGGTCATATCGTCAAGTGCATTCCAGAGACACCATTCCACAAATGAATACAATTTAAACGACCGTATTTGGGAGTTCTTATTACGCAGCGTAAGCTTTTGTACTTCTCCGGTAAATCCTAACGGAACGAAGAAAAGGACACTCGCTTCGAGTTGATTGAGTTCACCTGTTATACGCGTATACCCTAAACCATGCCGGCACTCGTATTTATCAAGAGCTGTTTTTACCGGTTTCCACCCCGGCGACCAGACCGTACCGTTTGCGTTTATGTAAAAATATCTTCCTCCGGAATCGATAGGTACGTTATTATAGCGGAACCTGGTGATCCGCCGCAATCGTGCATCTTTATAAAAACTGTAGCCGCCGGCAGTGTTTGAGATCAAACTGAAAAAATCATCGTTGCCAAGATAATTGATCCAGGGGTAAGGTGTTTGAGGATTTGTGATTACGTATTCGCGGTCCTTGTCGTTGAAATATCCGAATTTCACTATGTATTTCCTTTTGCGTACAGTCTGCCTTAATCATAATGTACCTATTGATTAACTACAGGTGACACCAATGGTCTATACGTGTTCTTCGCTGTTTTCATCAATAAACTCGGGAGCGGAGCCATCGATTCATAGACCGGTATAGTAGCTATGCCGAGAGCCGCAGCCTCCACTCCGGATGCAGCATTGAGCAGATCGGGGAATGTAGTCTTCTCTTTAATTCGAAGAGTCGGTAAGATTTTTTTTAAATTCTCTAATAAATCATTAATTACCGAATCGGGCAATCGGCCTCCGAAGAAAATCGCTTTGGGATCGATTAAATACTCTATAGCCAGTATCAGCGGAGCCAACTGTGCGGCTCCTTCATTTAACCATGATAAAAAAGATTCATTCTTTTGGTTATATAATTCTTCCAGTTCCGCAGGATTTGATACATTTATTCCCTCGGCTTGAAGTTTTTTATATAACCTCGGTAATTGAAAAAATTGTCCGACGTGTGGTTTCTGAGAACTATTCTCCATTTCAAACTTCTGGCGTGCTGGATAATATCCTAATTCACCCGCGTTTCCGGTAAACCCATAATACGGCTGACCGTTTATAACCAAACCGCCGCCGAGACCCGCACCGAAATAGACGTAGAAAAAAGTACCGAAGTGCCGTCCGGCTCCATACCATAATTCGCCGATCGCCGCCGCCGTCGCATTGTTCTCAATATACACGGGTAGAGAGAGGTTCTTACTTAATATTTCTCTAACAGGTACATTTGACCAACCTGGCAGACCGATCGGACTTACGACGTCTTTCACCACTTTTCCGGCGGACACGGAAAAGGGCCCCGGTAAACCGAGACCGACACCGCAAATTTTCTCAAGCGATATATTCTCGCGATTGATTAATTCCTTCGTTGTAATCTCAAGAAGAATCATAGCTTCATCGGCTGAAGGAAATTTTAACTCCTGATTTATTTGCTGACGGGGAGCGCCAAGAAGATCAACAAGTACGCCTGTAAGATGGTCTTTATCAAGATCCAATCCTATGGAAAATGCACCTTCCGGATTTATTTTTAACAGAATTGAAGGTGCACCGCGCCCCTCCTGTAATCGTTCGGCTTCAATTATCATACCGGATTGCATGAGATTTCTTGTGATATTTGTAACGGTTTGTGCAGTTAACTCGGTTCGCCTTGCAATTTCTACTCTGGAAAGAGGACCGTACACACGAATAGTTTCAAGAACAATTCGTATATTGTACGATTTCGTGTATTCGAGGTTGGTTCCTGTCAGCATGTCGTACAGTAACTCCTATTTAATTTACTTAGAGATGAATCAATGGATATCGGTTTCTTAAATTCTATTTAGACACGATTTTATCTATATTAAACAAATTATACTAATTAATCAACAGCTTTGATTAATTATTAAAAAAGCTTGCTTTTTATCAATCAATTTGATTAATTATGGGTACAGTTGTAAATACCCGACAGATTCCAATTACGAAATCCTTCCATGAACTATGCGGATCATCAATGACGACAATCTCACCGCAATATGATGACATGATTTTCCGCCGCTGCGGCATGAGCGGACTACAACTACCTCTTATATCTCTCGGACTCTGGCATAACTTCGGAAGTGTTGATACATTCACAAATGCACGGCAAATGATCCTCTATGCATTCGATCGCGGCATTACGCATTTCGATCTTGCCAATAATTACGGTCCAGAACCGGGATCTGCTGAAGAAACATTCGGACGTGTTCTGCATCACGATCTTGTTCACCATCGTGACGAGCTTATCGTCTCCACAAAAGCCGGATACCGCATGTGGCCGGGTCCGTACGGAGACGGTGGTTCACGAAAATATCTGCTGGCGAGTCTTGATCAAAGTCTGCAAAGAATAAAGCTGGATTATGTCGACATTTTCTACCATCACCGCCCCGATCCCGAAACTCCTGTTGAAGAAAGCATACTCGCTCTGGATCAGGCTGTTCGACAAGGAAAAGCATTATATGCCGGTCTCTCCTCTTACAATAGTGAGCAAACAAAACAGGCGGTCGCTTTAATGCGCGAGTTACGTACTCCCTGCATCATTCATCAGGTTAAATACAATATATTCAAACGGGATATCGAGAACGACTTACTCGATACCCTGGAAGAACTCGGGCTTGGGTGCATTGTGTTCTCACCGCTTGCCCAGGGTTTGTTGACAAACAAATATCTGAAAGACATTCCGCCGGACTCAAGAGCCGCAAAACCAACGGGGTTTTTACGTGCAGATGAGATAACCGATCAACGGCGCGAGCAAATTAAAAAGCTGAACACCATAGCCGGGTCACGCGGACAATCGCTTGCACAACTTGCAGTCGCGTGGGTTCTCCGTCATCAAACAATAACGTCGGCATTAATAGGTGCAAGCCGCGTCGAACAAATTGACGATATCCTAAAAGTATTGAACAATCCTGATTTAACCAAGGACGAAATAAATGCGATAGATGATGTTTCGTCATAATTATTATCTTCTGTTAAGGAAATAGAGTATGCTCAATTTCTATAAAATCTCCCGGATCATTTTTTCAACGGGATTATTCCTACTTATCAGTCATCTACTTTCTGCGCAACCGATAAACCGTATAGAGGTGGATGGACAATCCCTTTTTCTCAACGGCGGAAATATTGCATGGATAAATTTCGCCCGCGATATCGGTCCGGGTGAAACACGTCTCGACCTGTTTGAGGAAATATTTAAAGAAGTGACCGAACACGGCGGGAACACCCTGCGCATGTGGCTGCACACCACCGGTGCGAGCACCCCGGAATGGCAAGGTCATTTCGTAACCGGACCGGGCAACGAAACGATCGGAGATCTTCGCATGATCCTCGAACTCGCATACAAATACAATATTAGTTTAATGCTCTGCCTCTGGTCGTTCGATATGCTCAGAATAAGCAACGGACCGGAAGTAACCGAACGGGCACTCGCCATACTTACTGACGGGGAGAAAACGAACCTTTATATAGAAAACGCCCTCATCCCGATGGTCGAAGCGTTACGCGGTCATCCGGCAATCGTGGCATGGGAGATCTTCAACGAGCCGGAGGGAATGAGCTTCGAGTTCGGATGGGAGTTCACCAAGCATATCCCGATGCATTACATTCAAAAATTCATCAACCTCACCGCAGGCGCCATCCGAAAAACCGACCCGGATGCAAAGATAACGAACGGTACGTGGAGCTTCTTTGCCCTAAGTTCGAT
>PWJF01000189.1 GCA_003560935.1 Ignavibacteriales bacterium | reverse complement strand
GGTGATACGATGAACTTCTGGATCCAGGGTAAGAAAGACGAGCTGTTGAAAACCGTTAAGCGGCTCGATGTTTTTCTACTGAGCGATTCGGAAGCGCAAATGCTTGCCGGGACGAAAAACCTGGTGAAGGCGGGAGCCAAAATCATTGAAATGGGGCCGCCCGTCGTTGTTATCAAAAAGGGCGAACATGGTGCATTACTAATGACCGGAGACGAAATGTTTACCGCTCCGGCATATCCGGTTGAGTCGGTATACGACCCGACAGGCGCCGGTGATGCATTCGCCGGCGGATTTCTCGGCTGGATTGCAAAAACACAAGAACACTCTTTTGAAAATCTGAAGCGGGCGGTTATCTACGGTAATGTCATGGCATCATTTTGCATTGAAAAATTCAGCGTCGATGCGATTAAAGATCTGAACGGCAGTGATATTGAGAACAGGGTTAAGACAATCCGCGATTTATCACAAATTGAAACGGTATAATCAAAACAATGCGTGCGATAGAATGGGACGGCAAGGAATTTAAACTTCTCGATCAAACGAAACTACCGCGTTCGGTTGAGTATATCATCACCGATGATTACCGTGTGATCATTAATGCTATACAACGACTCGCTGTCCGCGGAGCACCGGCAATCGGCATCGCCGCAGCATTTGCGTTGGCTTTTGCGTCAGGCAGGATCGAAATTTCATCACGCGATGCATATGTGAAAGCGTTGGAACAGATCGCAGGGGAAATTGTAACGGCACGCCCCACCGCAGTAAACCTTCGGTGGGCAATCGATCGGTTGATGAAGCGTGCGCACGCCATGGATGATGTATCCGCGGTTCCTTCGTCGCTGCTTGATGAGGCTGAAAAGATTCGTGAAGAGGATATTCAGATGTGCAGGCAGATAGGCATCAACGGCGCTGCGTTGCTTCCTGATTCCGGTGGAGTGATTACGCATTGCAATACCGGTGCACTCGCAACGGGGGATCATGGTACCGCACAGAGTGTGATAGTGACTGCAATCGAACAGGGTAAGAAGTTGCGTGTATATGCAGACGAAACGCGCCCGCTTTTACAGGGAGCTCGGTTAACGATGTTCGAATTACAAGCGCTTGGAATTGATGCAACGCTTATCACCGATAATGCCGCAGCGTTCGTGATGAAGCAGGGAAAGGCACAGGCCGTTGTTACCGGCGCCGACCGTATCGCAGCAAATGGAGATACCGCAAACAAGATAGGAACATACGGTCTGGCGGTTCTTGCGAAACATCATGATATCCCATTTTACATCGCGGCTCCGTCCAGCACGATCGACATGGGTTCTCCTGACGGTACAGCGATACCTATCGAAGAACGCGATCCGAAAGAAGTCACGCATCCGCTCGGTACGCAGATAGCACCCGATAATGTGAACGCATATTCACCGGCGTTCGATGTGACGCCGAATGAGCTGATTACCGCAATTATTACCGAGCATGGAGTTATCACGCCTCCGTTTAAGGAGAAATTAATTACCATGTCTACGGCCGGAAAGGTTGATCAACCGGTATGATCCAGAAGGTTGAAGCGGTTGTATTGCGCTCGATGAATTATCAGGAGAGCAGCAAAATACTAACGATCTTTACCCGTGAGTTCGGCGCCCTCGGGGTGATTGTTAAAGGTGCGCGTCGTGCAAAGAATAAATTCGGCGCTTCGCTCGAACCGCTGGCACATATAAACGCAATAATTTATAAAAAAGAATCGCGTGAATTGCAATTACTAACCGACGCGGAACTGATAGATTCCTTTCCGGGAATACAACAGGATTTTGAGAAGTTATTTCTCTCCCTTTCTATTCTCGAACTTACCTATATTGTTACCAGACATTCCGAGAAGAGTAATCCTCTTTTCGATTTGTTGGTGAATACATTGCATACCATTGAATCTGCAACTAAATCGGTTGTATTACTGTTTTATTATTTTGAAGCCCGTGTTATCGTGTTACTTGGATTTCAGCCCTCAATTGACCGGTGCTCTTCGTGTGGGAGGAAGGTAAATGAATTAATGGAGCAAGGGGCACGGCAAGTCATATTTGAACTTGACCGGGGTTCCTTCCAATGTGCATTATGCCTGCCGGTAAACGACACGGATGACTCCGTTGATATCGGAACTATGACTGTGTGGGAACAATTGAGACTTTTAAACGTCAAAGAAATAAGGGATTTAGACTGGAACAGGGAAATACAGGGAGATTTAGACAGGGTAATAAGCCGGTATCTTGAGCATCACCAGCCGGAAATGCGGACACTGCGGGCAAAGCAGATGTTCGATGCAATTAGGCCGGAATAAATTTGATATTTTATAAGAGACGCGGTATTTTAGAGTCAAGAGGATAATTATTATTTGGTAAAAGGAGGGGCTATATGAATGCAAAGTCGGTGGTAGCCGCGGTGCTGCTAATTGGCCTGGGAATTGTTTTCGGCGCGATACTGGTTTCGAATTTTAATTCGTTGGATAACAGTTTTGCGTTGACAAATCCGAATGTTGTGATCGGAGTACAGGACAGAGGCGATCGGAATCTGCAAATCGATACGCATGCGTTGAGTGATGCTTTTATACATGCGGCAGAACTAACCGTTCCGACGGTTGTGAATATTACTGTGACCGCAACCCGGGACTCACGCCGCGCACCGAGATGGTTTGAAGATTTTCACCGTTTCTTCGGTCCGGATTTTGACCCCCCGCAGGATGAGCGCAGACGCCAGCCGCGTCAGGGATCGGGCTCCGGTGTTATAGCGACGTCAGACGGGTATGTTATCACGAATAATCACGTTGTCTCTGGCGCCGATGAAGATGGCATTAAGGTGATGCTCAACGACCGGCGTGAGTATTCGGCAAAACTTGTCGGATCCGATGAGAATACAGATCTTGCCGTCCTGAAAATCGAGGCGAACAATCTGACGGTTGCGGATTTCGGTGATTCGGACAACCTGCGTGTAGGCGAATGGGTGCTGGCGGTTGGTAATCCGTTGCAGCTTACATCGACGGTAACGCACGGTATCATCAGTGCACTCGGTCGCGGTAATCTCGGTGTCATCGGTCGTGAGTATGGTATCGAAAACTTTATTCAAACGGATGCCGCAATCAATCCGGGAAATAGCGGCGGTCCGTTGGTAAACCTGCGCGGTGAAGTTATCGGCATCAACGTTGCCATTGCAACAACGAGTACACGTTTCCAGGGATACGGATTCGCCATTCCGGTTAATCTTGCCCGTGTCGTTGTAGAAGATATCATCCGTCATGGTTACGTTCGCAGAGCATATCTTGGAGTACAAATTGATGCGATAGATGAAACAACTGCACGTGCGCTTGGAATGGACAACGTTCGCGGTGTTCTGGTACAGGGCTTAATAGACGGCGGCCCGGCAAAACTCGCGGGTATTGAAGCGGGTGATGTGATATTAAAGGTCGACGGCAAGGAAGTCAATCAACCGAACGAACTCCAAATGGAAATTGCCCGTCGTTCTCCCGGGACGGATATTACGGTCAAGATACTGCGCAACGGCAGAGAGCGTGATATAAAAGTTACGCTCAAAACGCTTGGGGAGGATGAACCTATAGCCGAAGAACGTTCCGGCCGTGAACGCCGCTCCCCTGAAACTGTTAAGCCCGAAACTGTCAGTATGGAGAAACTTGGAATAATCCTGCGACCCCTGGATTCCACCATGCGGCAGGAACGGGATGTGCAGGCCGGCGTGCTTGTCGATGACGTCGAGCGCTTCAGCGTTGCGCATGAGCGGAACGTCGTACCGGGGGATATCATTGTAGAAGCCGATCGTAAACCCG
>PWJF01000507.1 GCA_003560935.1 Ignavibacteriales bacterium | reverse complement strand
TTTCTTATAATTTATTGTTTATCAATAAGTTACAGGGAGCTCTATAAAGTATGGCTTTGTCGCGGTCGGGTAAATGGGCGCTTGGTATTTTGGGCGCACTTTTTATTTTATTCATATTCTTCTGGGTTTTAATCATAATCCTGGTCTCTCAGCCGGACGATTCTGTTCGCATCAGCAGGGGGAACAACGTAGCTGTTGTCGAAATAGACGGTATCATAATCAACTCCGAAAAAGCGGTCCGGCAGATTAAACGCTACCGCCAGAACCGTAACGTTAATGCTATTTTACTCAGAGTCGATTCGCCCGGCGGCGGTGTCGCGGCAAGTCAGGAGATTTTTGAAGAAGTAAAGAAGACCGTTGAGAACGGAAAACCCGTCGTTGTTTCGATGGGCGCCGTCGCAGCAAGCGGTGGGTATTATGTGTCTCTTCCGGCATCATCCATCGTGGCAAATCCCGGAACCATCACCGGCAGTATAGGTGTGATATCACGATTCTTTCATGTTGAAGAATTGCTTGATAAGATCGGTGTCGATGTTACAACGATCAAAAGCGGAAGATTTAAAGACAGCGGATCGATATACCGCGACATGGCTGAGTTTGAGAAAACGTACTGGCAGGATCTGATGGACGACGTCTACGTGCAGTTCGTATCGGCCGTCGCCGAAACGCGTCAATTTGATCTCGATCGTGCATACGAACTTGCCGAAGGAAAAACTTATACGGGACGACAGGCATACGAACTCGGACTCATCGATACCTTAGGAACGTACGAAGATGCCATCCGCATTGCCGCAGACCTCGGGGGTATTATCGGCGAACCGGAAATAATCAGAGAACGTCCCCGCCGTACGATATGGGATTCGTTTCTTATGTCGGTACTCGGCGATTACACTGATATCAGAGATACATATTTACAATTACCTGCAATACAATATAGAATGCCCGAACCAATCATTAAGTAAACCACTTCAAAGGAGTACCAACATTGACAAAAGCAGATATCGTTGACCACATTGCATCCGCTACCGGTTTGACCAAAGTTGAAACCGAAGCAGTAGTGGATGGGTTTATATCGACGGTGATCGAAGCATTAAAAGAGGGGAACAATATTGAGATTCGTGGGTTCGGCAGCTTCAAGGTTAAGAAACGTAAAAGCAGGATTGCCCGCAATCCGAGAACGGGGGAACAGGTAATCGTTGATGAGCACTATGTCCCGATCTTTAAGGTTTCAAAAGACCTTAAAAACGCCGTCAATGAAAACATGAAAAGGAAGGAGCACGCAAACGCATTATGATTGTATGTTTTGTATGTGAAGGAGGGATAGTATGAGACCGAAATTAGTATGTGCTGAATGCTCTGCGGAAATTACAAGGGAAGATAAATTTTGCGCGTCGTGCGGTGCAAAGGTCGAGTGGGATGATCAACCACAGGAGACGACGGTCGATTCTACTCCGAGAGATGTACCGGAGAAAAAACCGATAGAGAAGGATCTAATCTGTGATGTGTGCGGTCAAGCAAACGAACCAACCACGCGGTACTGCGAAAGCTGCGGTGCACGTATTGAAGGAGCACAACCTGCATCGAAATCTACATCGTCTGCGTCTATCGATAAACCCGCCGCGAAACCAAAACAACAAGGGAAAAAACATAAACAACAGCCGGCTCCCGTATCGTCAGGTAAAGTTATATCGATCGCTGCAGCAGTTTTATTGATAGGGTTTGCGTTTTATATCTTTGTTATAGACCGGGATATCACCCATACTCATGATCACGATCAAATGACCGGAATGGGCGGTGGCGAAATGGAACGCGCAATAATGCAGGAAATCGGGCGCCTTGAACACGAACTCGATCACCACGATCCGGAAAACGAAGAGGCAATGCTCAGGCTTGCGAATCTATATCACGACATTCGTCAATTCGATAATGCAATCCGTTATTACGCGAAATATATTGAAAGAAATCCGGATAACCCCGATGTGAAGGTCGATCTCGGTATATGTTATTTCGAAGCGGGGCAACCCGAAAGAGCAGTCGAGACGGTTGAGAATGTAACAAACGATTTCCCGGAACATCAGCTTGCAGCATTTAATCTTGGAATTATTTATTTAAATCTCGGTGAAGTTGGACCTGCAAACCGGTATTTTGAACGTGCATACGAACTCAATCCGAATAACGAGACGGGCCAACGTGCACGACGGATTATCGATGAACATTCATTTTGAAGACTGATAAATTAAATAACAAATAACGAAAACCAAGGAGATACTCTATGCCCAGCGGCAAAAAACGCCTGCGCAAAAAAATGGCGACCCATAAGCGCAAGAAAAGACGTAAGAGAGACCGTCACAAGAAGAAGAAATAATTTCGAAATGTGTGCGGGGTTGTCTGTCAGTATCGAATAGGACGGACAACTTCCGCTCAATGTTATACGCTTGATTTTTGAAGATTTTTTTATATTTTAATATTTATAAGCCTTTTGCTCTCATAGTTCGAACCGACTCGTTTCGCTAATCGACTGTACGGGGCGGGGCGAAAGATGGAAGGAAGGGGCATTCAAATAAAGCCATATATCATAATATTTGCAGTAATAACAGAAAGGATGGTGTGTTATGGCAAATGATGGAAATACCGCGAAGGGATTCTTGTTTGGATTGATAGCCGGAGGTGCCATCGGTGCAGCTCTTGCGCTACTCTACGCCCCGAAAAGTGGTCGCGAATTACGCGGTGATATTAAAAAACGTACCGACGATTTAGTCGAAGACGCCGAGGAGTACATATCAACAGCGCGTGAAAAAGCTGTCGAACTTATAAACGAAGGGAAAAAGCGTGCTGATAACATGATCAGCGATGCACGCAAACGTGCCGAAGAATTGCTGCATGATGCGGAAAAAGTACTCTCCGGTGCAAAAGATAAAGCCGGCGGCCTGGTCGGTGAAGGTGAAAAAATTCGCGATGCTATGAAGGCAGGTGTCGAAACGTTTAAAGAAGAGCGAACCAAGGGAAAATAATTATATGATCGCGTAAAATAGTAATCCGCTCATCAGCCCTCTCAGGATGTTCCTTTGAGGGCTGGTTTTTTCTATTCCTACTGAACCACTCACCGGAGAGCAAACGTGGAATTTTCAATCTATGTTAATATTGCCATCACTGTCGGTTTTACCGCATTTGCGGCATTGTGTATTTATCTGATTGTGATCGTTGGTAAATTCCGTCAGTCTATTGTTAAACTGCAGGAAGATGTCAACGAAATAAACAGAAATGCAGTCCCATTATTCGAAAATCTTAAAATTATTACCGACAAATTCAGAAATATCTCCGAAAATGTAGACGATCAAATCGCCGTCCTGCGATCATCTGTAGAATCGATCAGTGAGATGACGGAGAACATAGTATCGTTTGAAAGAAAATTACAGAGCGAAGTCGAAGGTCCCGTTATGGAAGCGGTCTCCTTTGCATCTGCTCTTGTTAAAGCTGTGAAAGCGTTCATCACAAAGATGAAAGAATAGTCTGCTGTACTTGAGAACGATAATTGTTTTTAAATCAATGAGCGAAGCGAATTAATATGATTACGAATAAAAAAATCAAAGGAGGTTCACTTGGCTAAGGGAAAAGTATATGAACCCGCACATGTCCGGAATATCGCGTTAATCGGACATGGCGGGTCCGGAAAAACCAGCTTTGCTGAAGCGGCGCTCTATACCACGGGCGCAACAAACCGGTTAGGCAAGATAGAAGACGGCTCTACTCTCTCCGATTATCACCCCGATGAAATTGAACGACAAATCTCTATAAATACCTCGATGCTGTATACCGA
>PWJF01000236.1 GCA_003560935.1 Ignavibacteriales bacterium | reverse complement strand
GACGGATCCGGAGTTACCTCTATCCGGACTCCGAGACTAAACGCTCGTTAATCGGCCCTGCGACTACGAACATTGCAGTACCCTGGGCGAGGGAGATTCACATTAATGCCGATGCCTATGATCGGTCACTGTTGCACGAACTTGCGCACGTGGTGGCCGGAAAGTTTGGTATGCCGGTGCTGCGGATATCGAACTCTTCCGCGCTTATCGAAGGCGTTGCGATGTATGTCGAAGGAGTGTGGGGCAACCGGACGCTTCATGAACAGGCTGCGGCAATTGTACAGTTCGAGCTTATCCGCGATCCGGCGGCATTGCTGGAAAATCGCCGTTTCGCTCAGCAATATTCGGGGGTTAGCTATGTTATGATGGGAAGCTTCGTGCAATATCTTGTAGACCGGTACGGAATTCACCGCGTTCGATCGGCGTATGCCTGGTCGGATTATGAAACCGCATTTGACCGTCCGAGGGAACAGCTTGTCAGAGAATGGATAAACTTCTTGCAGCGTATCAACGTTTCGGAACGGCAGCGAATGAAGACAATGATTCACTTTCAACGTCCATCGTTGTTCGGTGTGGAATGTCCGCGAACATTAGCACGGCATAATCGAAACGCGCGCGAGCAGCTTCAGGCAAATGAATACGCCAGAGCTGAAGCACTCTATCAGCGATCATGGGATATGGTGAGAAACGGCGCCGCACTTGAAGGTTTATTACGTGCATGGTATCATCTTGGAGAATACGATCGAGTGCGTGCACATCTTGAAGATGAATCGTTACACGCTGAGTTTCCACAGATTATTCCCGTGCTGTATCAATTAGCCGGCGACATTTATGCGATGAACGGTGATCTTGAATCTGCTGAAAGATTCTACCGCCGCTTGCTTGCACTGGATCATTCTGACACCGTTAATGAATTAATGTGGATTCGGCTGCTCGCACTTGATGAACCCGGCGATACCGATCTGTGGCGGTTATTATATTTTGAGCGGGAAGATCAGGAAGCGATCATTCAATCCTTAGCAAGTAAAACCATCGAAGGTGAGATTTCATCCGGTTTACAATGGGTGCTTGCCAGATATGTACATAATAACCGCGATTTTGCAAGATCCGCTGCCTATCACATCACACTCCGGAATCGTGTCGAGAATGATTATCTCATATATATTGCAACTGTCCGTATAGCAGAGTCTCTTTTTTATGCAGGTAAATTTCAGGATGCAATACTTGAGTTCTGGCATGCAATGAATTACACGGAATCTCCCGCGGCTTTGCATCGTTTAAATGAATGGATAGACCGCGCCCAGTATGCAGAGGAATTTGGAGATATTGTATGGGAAAATGCACCTCCGTGGAGGTAAAGTGCATGTTGATTTTTCATGAAATACTGGGTATTATTATAGAATAGGACTAATTCTTTGGAGGGTATGATGCGTGTACGTTTAGCGGGAGCGGGAGTTCTACTATTGATATTGTTGCAGTGGGGTTGTTCTTCATCCCGTTCTGCTCTCGATACTTCATTCGATGGTTTCCGATGTTACTACGACGGACGAATTCAGCAGATTGGTAAACCGGTACTCGTTGCGGATTTCATTCAATTTATGGGTTACGACAAGACCCGTCTTGATCTATACCTTGAGGTTCCCCATACTCACCTTCATTTTGCGACAAACGGTCGGGATAAGCTGGAAACAGAATATAATGTCAGTATTTCGGTAAATGATAAACAAAACACTATCATAGAGAATAGAGAATTAACACGTCAGGTCAGTACTACACGCGAACATGTCTCGCGCTATGGCGCCAGCGATCGTACAATGGAATCATTTAACCTTGAACCGGGAGACTACCGATTTATTATCACAATTTATGATAGAGCGGTCGGCAACCGTTCACAAATTCGTGAAATTGTCGAGGTAAAATCGAGACATCCGGATCCGGTAGCGCTAAGCGATGTATTGTTGATTCGATCCATTAGATCTGAAAATGGTCGGCGGGTAATCAACCCAATGCTCTCCGATCGAGTCCTGGCGCTTACCGAACCCTTCAATCTGTTTGCCGAGGTGTATTCCAATGGCGAGCGGGGAGAGGTGACATTACGGTACGGACTTGTTCGGGAGCAGTATAATAATGATTTTCTGATCGATAATCCGTTTTCATACAGAGTTCAGCGACCGTATCATCGTACGGGGATTCGCGTTGAGGAGCGGGATACAGTTGTGCTCGGTGATACTACCCTGGCGCTAAGAACCGGAACGAACCAGTTGTTCATTCCATTCGATCATAATATTGAACGCGGTTCATATCGAATCTTTATTGAAAAAGCCGGCATTGAAAAAGACGATACGATAGGACCTCTTGCAGCAGAAACTGAATTCATGATACATTCCATCGATTTTCCCCATATGACGGATGTCAATCAACAGATTGAAGCATTGAATTACGTTGCCTCGACAAGAGATCTTAATTATATGAAAAGCGGTGAAACCCGCGAAGAGCGTCTGACGCGGTTGAATGAATACTGGCATAATGTCGGTGCCTGGAAGATGAGCGACTACTACGAACGTATCCGTTTAGCTAACGAATTGTTCACGACTAATGTTGAAGGATGGAAAACACCGATGGGAATGGTGTTTGTCATTCTTGGTGAGCCGCATATGGTTGACTGCCGCATCGGTATTGAACGAACCGAAATATGGACCTATTACCTTCAGGGCGGGGGAATTGAGTTTGTTTTTGTGCGTGAGCGAACCGCAGATCCGAACGACCCGATAGCCTATTACTGGGTATCTTCGATTCGAGGCGGTTATTCAACATGGTTGAGCGCAATAAACTCGTGGCGGTAAAAATAACTCGTCTCCTGATTTTCTCACTCCGAATTGATTTGCGTCCCAAAAAGTGGTACTTTTAAAAGATTTCTGCTTTTAAAACTGATGTACTATACTCAATAATGAAAATGAAGAAGGAGTTACACTATGTCGACTACTATTATGGATGTTCATGCCCGAGAAGTTCTTGATTCGCGGGGCAATCCCACTGTTGAAGTTGATGTTGAACTTGAAAACGGTATTGTCGGACGGGCAATTGTACCGAGCGGCGCTTCGACCGGGGAAAACGAAGCGGTGGAACTGCGTGACGGTGACAAGAACCGCTATCTCGGTAAAGGTGTTTTAAAAGCCGTCGAAAATGTTAATACAACTATAGCCGATGAGATCGTCGGACTCGATGCAATTGATCAGGCAGGTATCGATCACATTATCATTGAACTTGACGGAACCTCCAATAAAAACCGCCTCGGTGCAAATGCGTTGCTCGGGGTCTCGATGGCAACTGCACATGCTGCATCGATCACATTAAACCTTCCGTTGTACCGGTACCTCGGCGGAACCAATGCACGTGTATTACCCACCCCGATGATGAACATTCTTAACGGCGGGAAACATGCGGATAACAACGTCGATGTACAGGAGTTTATGATTGTGCCGGGGAACGCACCGACGTTTGCGGAGGCGCTGCGCATGGGAGCCGAAGTATTTCATACGTTGAAAAAAGTATTGAGTAAAAAAGGTTATAATACCGCAGTCGGCGACGAAGGCGGATTTGCGCCCAGCCTTAAATCGAACGATGAAGCTATCGAGCTTATTCTCGAAGCGATCACGCAAGCCGGCTATAAACCGGGTGAAGATATTGCACTTGTTCTCGATCCCGCTTCGAGCGAGTTCTTTGAGAATGGACAGTATGTTTTCAATAAATCCGACGGTTCGAAAAAGAAACCCGGTGATATGGTGAAATTCTGGGAAAACTGGGTAAAGCAGTACCCGATCATTTCAAT
>PWJF01000341.1 GCA_003560935.1 Ignavibacteriales bacterium | reverse complement strand
GAGGGGGTGAGGGGGTGAAGGGGAGACGTGGAGGGGAGGGGGGTAGTAGATAGTTAAAATCTGACCTCCGACTTCCGACCTCCGACTTCCGACCTCTGACCTCCGGACAGGAACATGGTTCGTTAAAATTTTCATCTTCGTAATCTAAGACGAATGGGGAGAACGTTTGCAGGTCTTTACGGAACATCTTTATTTACGTCTCAAAATGCCGTATCTTTAATTTTCTGTGTTCAGGGATTTATTGTCATTGAAAGGATTATATTATCCGGGAAGTATGCTTCCATGTTAATCAGATCGTTGATATTGACGTTCATTGTTGTTCTTTTCACGCTGCCGGCGACGTCCAATACAACATACTTTACTTATAATTCTCAAACCGGAAACAGCGCCACAATCGGACTCCCGCTAAGTGCCAATCCGAATGTCGACGGACAACCTCTTGAACCGCGAGATGAAATAGGTGTATTTACTCCAGACGGATTGTGTGTAGGTGGTACGGTATGGAACGGTGAAACAAACGTCGGGATCACGGTATGGGGAAATAATACTTTCACCCAGGAAATTGACGGCATACGGCCGGGTGAAGAAATCCATTATAGGGTCTGGATACGGGCAACGGACACGGAGGTCAAAGTTGTCGACGTAGAGTACCTGCTGGGTGACGGAATCTATCAACCGAACGGTATTTTCCAAATTGAATCGTTTACTGCATATAAGCCGCCGCAAGAACCACGGGGAGTATATCCCGAAGACAACGCATCCGGTATTTCACTGTCTGTTCAATTTGTATGGGAACGGGTACAGTCCGCCGATTCGTACTCACTGCAACTGAGTCCGGAACCTGATTTTTCAATCCTGATTGTTGATGAAGACGAGATTACCGATACATCGTATGCCGTTACCGGTTTACAACTTAACACACAATACTTCTGGCGGGTCCGTGCAAGGGGGTATGGGGGTGAAAGCGATTGGTCGCAACCATTTGCATTCACCACGCTTGAACAAATCGATATCCGGAGCATTCCGCTTTCTGCCAATTGGAATATGATATCCAGTAATATAAATCCGGCCGATCCCGGCATAAAAAATATTTTTAAAGATGTTCAAAATAATTCTCTCTTTGTAAAAGACGGATCCGGGAAAGTATACTGGCCGGAGAACGATATTTATGATATCGATGAGTGGAATATAACTGAAACGTACTGGGTATATGTGGATTCACCCGATACGGTGCAGTTTACCGGTACCCGCATTTCTCCGGCGGATGTACAATTTGATTTGATAAAGGGATGGAATTTTCCCGCTTATCTGTATGATGAACCCTGGCCGATACAATCGGTACTCGCTCCCATCCGGCATCAAATGGAGCTGGTTAAAACCCATAACGGTTTGATCTACTGGCCGGATTATTTTATCGACACGATCGGTGAATTACAGCCGGGACAGGGGTATCAGATATATATGAACGAAGATGCTCAATTTGTGTATCCGGCGCTTGATGAACAAATTGCGAACAAGGTAATTCAATCAAGTACCGGTGCTGCGGATCGTCGTGCAACTCCGGACAGGTATATGCCAAATTATACCAACACCGGTGAAAGCGCGGTACTCCTGGTAGAAGCCGCGTTCGCACGGAATGGAGACGAGATAGCGGTGTGGGATTCAGCCGGCATTCTTGTCGGAGCAGGGGTCGTTCATAACAGGAGAGCGGCCGTTACGGTATGGGGTAATAATAGCCGTACGGAAGATGTTAAAGACGGTGCGCTGAATCGGGAACCCCTTTCATTGACTGTTTGGTCTTCGGATGAAGATGTTGAATACAGTTTAACCGTTACAAGAATTGTCGATGTAATTGCCGATACGATTCAATCGGGTGAATTGCAGTATGGTGCCGACGGTATTTATATTGCCGGGACCGAACGGGATCGGAGAATAACCGGATTTCCAACCAATTATACTCTTTATCAAAATTATCCAAACCCGTTTAATCCGGGTACAACCCTACGTTATTCGATCCCGCAGGATTCATACGTCCGGTTGGCCGTGTATAATGTGCTGGGACAGAAAGTAGCGGAGCTGGTCAATGAGGAGAAAAAAGCGGGTGTACATCGCGTTCAGTTTGATGCGGGTAATTTATCGAGTGGTGTATATTTGTATCGTCTCGAGGTCGGTTTTTATGTTGAGACGAAACGGATGCTCCTGATTCGATAAAGAAAATTTAATTAATTTGTCATTCTGAGTTTGATTATTAGGGGCTGTCCAAAAAGTCCCGGCTAAATGTCATCTTGAGTTAATTATAAAAAAGCTTTTTAAACTATCATGTTAATGACACAGATGTAGCCATATTTTCTGCTTTCGAAAACTCCCTCTCCCCCAACCCCCTCTCCGCCGGGCGGAGAGGGGGCGAAGGGGGTGAGGCGGGTGTTGAGTATCATAAACCGTGTCATTGGCAGCGAAGCGAAAGATCTTTTCCTCAATTTTACACGAGATTCTTCATCACCCCAAGGCGTGATTCAGAATGACATACATGTAACCACGTTTTCTGCGTTCGATCAATCCCTCTTGTAAATATTACATACCTCTTGTAGAAAAAGATACATACTTCAGCCGGTTTCATTTCTTTTTTACCGGATGTCGATCCGGAGAATAAATTTGCAGAATCCGCTCGATATTCAATATTTTTTTTGATTTTTTCAGGTTAAAAATACTGTTTCTGGCATATTATTTGACCTTTTATGAGGTACTAAAAGTATTAACCTGATAAAAATGAAATGAATGTTTTTATGAATGGGGGCCGGCCTATGAAATCAATAATAATGAGTTGCAAGATGGTCGTTTTTGTAATATTGATTGTTGTGATGTGTAATAAACTTGAAGGCCAGGAATATTTTTCATGGGAAAGAAATACCGGAAACAATGCCACCATCGCAGTTCTGCTGGATACCGACATTTCAATTAACGGGGAACCGATTCAACCCGGTGATGAAATCGGTGTGTTCACACCCGCTGGATTATGTGTCGGTGGAATAGTATGGTCGGGTACGAAAAACCATGCAATAACCGTGTGGCAGGATAACCAAATGACGGATGAGGTTGACGGTATACAGGTGGGAGAAGTAATGCATTTTAGAATATGGCGCAAGGAGACTAATACTGAATATAGCGCCGGTACGGTATCATATTCTCGTGGAGATAGTATTTATGTTACAAATGGAATATACGTTCTCCAATCCTTGATTGTGGATGATGAAAGCCCTGTGTCCCCCGTTAATTCGATCGTCATCTATTTTGAACCCGGTTGGAATATGATCTCAAGCTATATCGCTCCCGAGAACAGAGACATGAATGTTATTCTTGAGGATATTGCCGGTAATTATGTATTGATCAAAAACGGCAGCGGTATGGTTAATTGGCCTGAAGCAGGTATTTACGAACTGGATGAATGGGAGATCGAACAGGGGTATGAAATATATATGCGGAAGCATGATACCCTGGTTGTAACCGGTAAAAAAATTACTGCGGCAGACACTCCGTTAGAATTGCAGCAGGGCTGGAATTTGCTATCGTATTTACTTGATATTCCCGTGCCGGTAGCTGAAGCGCTCGCCTCTATTAGCGGTAGTATCGAGCTGGTAAAAACGATCGACGGAAGATTATACTGGCCGGAGGAAGGAATCGCAACCATTGAAAATATGGACCCGGGCAGCGGCTATTATATCTATGTTAATGCACCTGCTACACTGTATTATCCGGAAGAAATTAACGGATTCGACGATCAAATTTCCTCGACTAATCCGTTCTCTTTATCCGGTCGGATGCAGACATACTTTC
>PWJF01000275.1 GCA_003560935.1 Ignavibacteriales bacterium | reverse complement strand
GGTGCGACGACGATCGCCGAACTGACGCGAACCGGCGTGCCTGCGATACTTGTACCGTATCCGTATGCGGCGGCGAATCATCAGGAGTTTAATGCACGAACGTTGACGGATCATGGCGCAGCGCGAATGATTCTTAACGCCGACCTTATCCGCGATCTTCCCGATATTCTGGATGACATGCTGAACAACCCGGATGTCATTGCGGATATGCGGGAAAAAGCAAAGTCGATGGGAAAACCGGAAGCCGGAAAGATAATTGCGGATTCAATTCTTGAACTCGCAGAAAGAAAAGCAGTATGAAAGTATTCCCGTACAAACTCGATTTTTATTATCAACAAGCGATTATGTATCTCATAACGTTGATTTTATACATAATTGTGAGAGGTACTTTTACGCAAGAACGTTTTGAATTTGTATATCATGATCCGATCGCGCTGATCATGGTGTTTTTTATACTCTTCGCGTTTACGATGATTGTCATAAATCGTGTTCGCAAGCGGCGGATCGTTCTTGAAGACGATGTTATAAAATTTGTTAACCGTTTCAAGGAGTCGACGCTTCCGCTCGATGATATTGAGTGGATGCACATAACAAAGGAACGCAAAGTTGAAACTGCCGGCAGACTGCAGGCGGTTATCATCAAGCGAAAAGGTCGAAAGAGGTTGCTTCGAATTCGCGTCGGACGGTATGAACGGCCGGACGATTTTGTAAAAGCGATGAAAGAAATCGCAGAACGCGTTCCGAAGCGCCCGAAGCGATCATTGACCGAGAAAATTAAACTATAATAATAGATGTTTCATACAATACAGAAAATACATTTCGTCGGAATAGGCGGCATCGGCATGAGCGGCATTGCGGAAATATTGCTCGATCAAAATTTTAAGGTCTCCGGCTCCGATCGTCAGTTGAGCGAGATTACCGACCGGTTGCAAACTTTGGGTGCGGAGATATACGAAGGGCATGCACCGGCGAACGTCAAGGATGATGTGGATGCGCTGGTATACTCGTCCGCGGTTACGCTTGATAATTCTGAAGTTGTTGAGGCGAACCGCCGCCGTATCCCCGTCATCCGCCGGGCTGAGATGCTTGCCGAAGTTATGCGGTTGAAGTACGGTGTAGGCATTGCGGGAACGCACGGTAAAACGACGACAACGTCGCTTATAAGCCTTGTACTGCTCGAAGGCGGCCTCGATCCGACCGTGATCGTCGGCGGCAAGCTGACGGGAATCGGCGGTACCAATGCACGGCTCGGGAAAGGCGATTACATTGTTGTCGAAGCGGATGAATTCGACAAGTCGTTTTTGTCTATTACTCCGACCATTGCCGTGCTGACGTCGCTCGAAGCCGATCATCTCGATTGCTATAAGGATCTTGATGAGATCAAGGAAGCATTTGTTCAGTTTGCAAACAAGGTGCCGTTTTACGGCTTTGTATCACTCTGTCTCGATGAAGACAATTTGCAAAGTATCATGCCGCGTATTAACAAACGGTTGATCACATACGGTTTAACCTCGCAGTCGGATCTGTACGCGGTCGATATACGATACGATCAAATGAAAACAAGCTTCACGGTGATGTATCACGAAAAGGAATTGGGTCCGGTAACGATCAATATTCCCGGATTACATAATGTAAAAAATGCGCTCGCTGCATTATCGATCGGACTTGAGCTTGATGTTTCGTTTGAAGATGCGAAGAGCGGGCTCGAAAAGTTTTCAGGAATTGCACGGCGCACCGAGATAAAGTTTCGCTCGGATGATCTTCTTGTCATTGACGACTACGCGCATCATCCGACCGAGGCAAAAGTGACGCTCCACGGGATACGGCAGGCATGGCCGAAGCGGCGCATCGTGGCAGTATTTCAACCGCATCTGTATTCCCGTACGCGCGATCTCTGCAAAGATTTCGGTCGCGCTTTCTTCGACGCTGATATTCTGATAGTGACCGGTGTTTATCCTGCGCGGGAAAAACCGATCGATGGTGTAGAGGGAAACCTGATCGTGGAGGCAGCGGAACGGTTCGGACATAAACATGTACGGTATGTGCAGGATAAGAAAGAGGTACCCGCACTATTGGAGTCGATCAAAAAAAAGGGTGACATTATAGTGACAATGGGTGCGGGCGATATCTGGAAGTACAATGAAGAGTTTGTAAAAACAATACAAGGGTGACCGGGTGGTTTCTTTAGAAGACTTACAAAAAGTATTTCGCGGTGAGGTCAAGATCAGTGAGCCGCTGTCACAGCATACATGGCTGAAGATAGGCGGACCCGCGGATTATTATCTGAAACCGTCCGACCGGGAAGATATTATAAATATAGTAAAGTTTTTTAGAGAGCGTGAATTCCCGTACATGATTATCGGACGCGGCAGCAATCTGCTGGTGCATGATGAGGGGTTTCGCGGTGCGATGATTAATCTTGAGTATGTATTGACCGATATTCGACTCGAAGGAGATGATGTAATTGTCGCTGCAGGCGTATGGATATCGACGTTTGTCGAATTCTGTGTTCAACACGGTCTTGCCGGAACTGAGATGCTCGCGGGCATTCCCGGCACTATCGGCGGAGCAATCAGAATGAATGCCGGCGCGTACGGAGGTGAGATATCTGATCATCTTATCGAGGTAGAAGCGATTCGTGATTCGAAGGTAGCGAGGGTGAAAAAAGAAGATGCCGGATTTGCGTACCGGGAGTCAAGTTTTACAAATGATGTGGTGCTTTCGGCGCGGTTCCGGTTCCCGAAGAAGGATAAAGAAGATCTGGTGCGTGTCCGGCGGGAATTGCTGATCAAGCGTAACGCGGCGCAGCCGGTTAATTTCCCGAATACCGGAAGCATTTTCAAAAATCCCGACGAGGCTGGAAAATTCGCCGCGAAGCTCATCGATAGCTGCGGATTGAAAGGAAAAAGAATCGGCGGTGCAATGATATCCGATCTTCACGCGAACTTTATCGTGAATGTCGAAAATGCTTCGGCAAAAGATGTATTTGAATTGATGGTTACCATGAGAAATGAAGTATACAAGCGGTACGGCGTGCTTCTTGAACATGAAGTACAGCTTGTTGGATTCAGCAGGGAAGAGGTGAGCATGTTACAGGATGTACCATCGGAGATAAACGGATAAGTTATGCGGAAAGGATTATCGACCATATTGATAATCGGTTTGTTTGGCGGTATGTGGTTTGCTGCGCAATCATGGTCAAAACATCTTGAGGTATCGAAGGTAACCGTTTACGGAACACACCATACCGATGCGGAGGAGATATTGAAGCTGATTGCATTACCGGAATCGGTTTTATTTGAGGATATCGATATGGGTGATATTCAGGAGAGAGTGAAGCGACATCCATATGTGAAGTCGGCATCGGTGAACAGGGATTTCCCCGCTGCTATTCGGGTGAGAGTGCAGGAGCGAAATCCGATCGCGCTGCTTGTCGGTTCGCGCATGGCGGTGATCGATGAAGAAAAAATCGTAATGCCGGTGCGGCACGGCGACGCTTTGCAAAACCTGGCTGTAGTGAGCGGTTTGTTCACGATTCCACAAACCGGTGATACCTTACGGCATGCGGGTGTCGACCGGGCGTTGGGGATCATTCGCGCAACGGCGGGATCGGATGAGGTGATATATCATCTCTTTTCGGAGATACAAATACTGAACAATGGCGGACTCATGGCATATACCGCCGATGCCGGTGTCCCGGTGTTGCTTGGAAAAAATGTTACAGCAAAAAAACTAATCGGTTTCAAAGAGTTCTGGCTGCAGGAGGTAGTACCGGCTGGTGCGGATCAGATACAGAGCATCGACTTGCGATTCGCCGGGCAAATAGTTACCC
>PWJF01000201.1 GCA_003560935.1 Ignavibacteriales bacterium | reverse complement strand
TGTCTAGAGCTCGACCGGTTGACGTTTACCAACGATCGTGTCATCGATGAGATGTCGAAATTCCGTCTGCTTAAAGTGGACCTTACCAACTTCGATTCACCCGAATCGGAAGAAGTACGGCAGCGATACAACATAGCCGGTGTACCGACTATAGTATTTCTCGATGAAACGGGAGAGGAGTTTAACCAGATACGCGTAGTTGGTTTTGTGAACGCAAGCGACATGCTTGACCGTGTTGAGACGATGCGCAGCAGGATTGCAGCGGTTGAGTAATGCGCGAGGGAGCCCTCTCCGCAAGTGTCTATCTTTTGCCGAGATAGCAATTCAGCAGTGAACTCAACATCATGCATCTCAAAATAATCACCGGATTATATTAAAAAGATGAACCCCACTTCGTCGGCGCGCTTGCATTTCACTCCAAAATTCCCGTAATTAGTAGGAATTAACAATTCGTAGCTTACCACGAAAGGCATCAAATTATTTATGACCCAACTTATTACCGACCTCGAACCGAAACGTCTCTACCATTATTTCAATCAAATCAATCAAATTCCCCGGTGCTCAAAAAACGAACAGAAAGTGGGTGAGTACCTGCTTTCCGTAGCAAAAGAAAAAGGATTAAAGGCGGATATGGATTCAGTCGGTAATGTGGTTATTCGTGTTCCCGCAACTTCCGGAAAAGAGAAGGCACCCACCGTCGTTCTTCAGGGGCACACCGATATGGTCTGCGAAAAGAATAAAGGAACGCAGCACGATTTTACACGCGATCCGATCAAGATGAAAATCAACGGCGATTGGATCGAAGCAGAAGGCACGACTCTCGGCTCTGACAACCGCATCGGCATAGCGGCGGCACTTGCGGTTATCGATGAGAAAAATGCGGTACACGGTCCGCTCGAACTGCTCTTTACCGTTGATGAGGAAACCGGGTTGACCGGTGCACAATCGCTCCGGAAAGATTTCCTCAAAGGAAGCATACTGCTAAATATGGATTCCGAAGAAGAAGGGGAGTTGTATATCGGCTGCGCCGGCGGGAAGGATACATTAGGAGAGTTTCCGGTCGTATATCAGAATACAAATAAAAATATGGTGCCTGTTCGTGTCCTCGTCACGGGCTTAAAAGGCGGTCACTCTGGCATCGATATTCATCTCGGTCGAGCCAATGCAATCAAGCTGCTTGCGAAGACGTTGCAGCAAATTTACGCCGAAGCCCCGTTCCATATAGCAACTATAGAGGGTGGAAGCAAACGGAATGCAATTCCGCGGGAAGCTGAAGCGGTAATTTTTGTTAATCCGAATACGGTTCAACTTATCAAAGAAATTACCGGCAGCGTAACAAAGAGTTTTCGTTCCGACTATTCGTCGACGGACCCGGAATTGGATATCCGTACTGAAGACGTTTCGGAATCGTTTGAAAAATTCTTTTCGCTCGATTCAACATCAACATTAATCGCGCTGCTTGACGATCTTCCCCACGGAGTCATTGCTATGAGTGCGGATGTTCCCGGACTTGTTGAAACGTCCACAAATCTTGCAACGGTGGCTACCCAAAACGGTTCCGTTGTCATCGGTACAAGTCAGCGAAGCTCGATTGACACCGAACGCGATGCAACTGCCGGCAGGATCGCACACCGGATGACATTGGCAGGATCGAGGGTGAGAAATACCGACGGGTATCCCGGCTGGAAACCCGATCTTAACTCCGATGTTTTAAAGGTAACGAAGAACATATTCACTCAATATTACGAAAAACAACCGGCAGTAAAAGCCATCCATGCCGGATTGGAGTGCGGTATTATCGGCGAAAAATATCCGGATATGGATATGATTTCATTCGGACCTACCATAACGGGACCTCACTCGCCAGATGAGCGTGTAAACATTCATTCAGTGAAGAATTTCTATACTTGCCTGCTGCTCATCCTGAAAAAGCTTGCCGAGTAACGGCGTTGCGTTTATTATCGGAATAGCGTAACTTAGTGATTTGAAACTATTGATGTAGCATGAACCTGTTATGAAAGTGGCAGACGTGGAGAAAGGCACTACGGTTCGGAAATCGATCGCCGCGGAGAAACCCATTCGCATTCAAGGAGCGCGGGTACATAATCTCAAGAACATTTCACTTGAACTGCCGCGCAACAAGCTTATCGTTGTTACCGGTGTCAGCGGTTCCGGAAAATCATCACTTGCATTCGATACGATCTATGCGGAGGGCCAACGCCGATATGTTGAAAGTCTCTCTGCGTACGCCCGCCAGTTCCTCGAACGGATGGAAAAACCCGACCTCGATTTCGTTGAAGGCATCAGTCCCGCAGTAGCAATAGAACAAAAAACCAGCACGCGAAATCCCCGCTCGACCGTCGGAACGACGACCGAGATTTACGACTATCTTCGTCTTATCTTCGGTCGCATAGGGAAGGTTTATTGCCGCGCGTGCGAGCGGCTCGTCGTTCGCGATACCATTCCCGTTATTCTTAATGAGCTTCGAAAAGAAGAACCCGGCACGCGATTTTATATTCTTTTCCGTCCGCATAAAGAAAAAGAAATGCCGTTCAGCGAAGCGTTGCAGTTGCTTCAGGAAGACGGCTTCACCCGTTTCTTCCACAATGGTGAGATAAAAGATATCGGCGAGCTTGATCCGAAAAAACTTAAAGACGATAATCCGCCTCTCGTGCTGGTCGACCGTCTCATATGGCGCGGCGAAGAGACCGAAACACGCATTGCCGATTCGATAGAAGTCGCATATAATCATGGTGACGCATCGGCTATTATCCATTTTGTGGATGACAACCGGCAGTTACATTTCAGTCAGCGTTACGAATGTTCATATTGCAGAATCCCGTATGATGAACCCGAGCCGCGGTTGTTCTCGTTCAACAATCCCTTCGGTGCCTGTCCGGAGTGTCAGGGTTTCGGAAGGGCGATGGGCATCGATATGGACAAGGTTGTGCCGAACAGGGAAAAAACGCTGCGTGATGGCGCAATTCATCCGTGGACCTTCCCCAAGTTTCGCCAAAATCTCCGTTCGCTGCTCCGTGTTGCGGAAGATGCCGGAATTCCGGTCGATGTCCCATTCAGAGATTTAACCGGCGAACATATAGATATTCTTCATAAAGGTTACGGTGCATTCGATGGCTTGAATGGATTTTTTAAAAAGCTTGAGAAGAAAACATACAAGATTCATTACCGTGTTTTGTTGAGCAGGTACCGTGGTTATACCCGCTGTCATAGCTGCAACGGTGCGCGGCTCCGTAAAGAAGCACTTATAGTAAGGATCGGAAACAAAGACGACTGCAGCAACAGGACTATCGCACAAATCGTGAGGATGTCGATTGCCGGTGCACTCGACTATTTCAGGAAATTGAAGTTAGCCGATTTCGAACAGGGGGTTGCAGCACGTATTCTCGAAGAGATTACACGGCGTCTGGATTATTTAAATGAAGTCGGTATCGGATATCTCACGCTTGACCGTTTATCGAGCACATTATCAGGCGGTGAATCGCAGCGCATCAATCTGGCTACCGCGCTCGGGTCATCGCTTGTCGGTTCATTGTATGTTCTCGATGAACCGAGTATCGGTTTACATCCGCGTGATAACGAAAAACTCATAGGTATTTTAAAACGGCTGCGGGATACCGGAAATACAGTGCTTGTTGTCGAACACGACGAAGCGATGATACGCTCGGCCGATTATATCGTCGATATGGGACCCCGTGCAGGTGAAGAGGGAGGTCATGTCGTATTCGCCGGTCCTTTCAATTTACTATTGCAGAATAATACACCGTCGTTAACGGCAGCATATCTGACGGGCAAGAAGAAGATACCCATACCCGAT
>PWJF01000461.1 GCA_003560935.1 Ignavibacteriales bacterium | reverse complement strand
TGTATCGGCAATAAATGCGCTGATGAGTTAATCTGAAAAATATCAGAAAAACTGTATCTGTGCTTCGACCACAAAATGGTCGTAATTCCCGCCGGGCGCCCAGGCACCACTATCAATTCTTTGATACTGTATTCGGAGTTGTGCGTTATGTCCGCGGAAATAAAAATTAAATCCGACGCCGAGCTCCGATGCGTCTGCATCGTCAAGATCGGTATCGTAATGTAAACCGGTGTACCGTGCAACAAACTCAACACGATCCGGTACGATCATATACCCGCCGGCTATTGTAAATGCATTACCGTTAAAGTCATCTACTACCGGAGATTCGGGCATCACGTTTCTGAAAAACCCTTCACCGATAAATGATAAACCCTGATATGCATAACGGGCAAACACCGTGGCGATAAAGAAATCCGCTCTTCGGTTCGGCGATCGCCCTAGCGTCCAGTCGCGCGCTTCGCTGTCCATCCCATACTGCACTCCCGCACCGATGGTAAGCTGCGGCTCTCCGGATCGTCTGACATCCGGTTCACCGGCCGGAAATGTACCCATCGCCGCATACACCGCCTGTGCGGAAAAGGTATGCCCTGTGTCGCGGTTTTTTCTCCGGTTGAATCCTTCGCCATCGATAATCGATAAGCCGTAACGGAACGGCCGGTCGCCCAGTCGCGTCGTACCGTGGAATAGCACACCTTTATCCCATCCGCCGAACGTACCGAAATCCGCGGACGCAATGCTTCTTTCATAAAAATATAACCCTTGCTGCGGAACATAAAAATGCCAATGAAACGGCACCGCAAACTGTCCGAACCTAATCTGCGCTCCGGGAGAAAATTCATAATTTACATAAAGTAAAAGCGGATACACGTTCCGTGCATGAGGGAGATCCGTATCGCTGAATTCCGGCTGCACCCGATACGTGAGCCGCTCCGAAAAAGCATGTCCGCTGAAATCAATCAGTACGCGGCGAATCGAGAACCGGCTGATGGCATCGCCTCCGTCGGCTTCCTCATAGTCGTATCGCGGCTGCATCCATGCGGCTATCGTCATGCTGACATTGTGTTCTTTGTTTTCGATGGTAACCTGACTGAGAGCGGGTATTATAAAAAGTAATGTTACCAGGGTGATAAGTAAGAATGGTGTACTACGACGGGGAATGCCGGGCATATATCCTCCTGCGGGTGGTTTATCTGTGACCATCTGTATTTTTCAGTGTTATCTGTGTTCCGATTGAACACTGATGACACAGATCGGACTGATCTTCACGGATTCATGGACTATTCGCCCCACGGTTACATCAACACAAAATACCCCCCTTTTTCCGAGAACCGGTCGGCAATACGCCGCCGCAGTTCGGTCGAATTTACCGGTGTGTAGCGTGTGAACCTCCGGAGCGCGGTCAACTGTGTACGCAGCGTATCGCCCTCGTTGAACGATGCAAGCGCCTGTTTTGCCGACCAGTCGATGCGGCTCACTGCGTCGTTGATGAAGACCTTCGTCATATCGATCGCGTGCTGTGCTTTTTCTTCGCCGTTCTTCGCGACGATCTTTTCGGTACGCAGCAGCGTGCTTTCCATTGCGTAGGTATCCATCAGCATATCGGCAAGATGACCGAGGATCTCCTGCTCGTCGGCGATCTTGTCGGTGAACTTTTGCACCGCGCCGCCGGCGACCATCAGCGCCGCTTTCTTTGCATTTTTGATCAGCTTCTTTTCGGAACCGAATAACGATGTATCTTCCTCTTCAAGTGACGGTCCGCTGAGGATTTCATTCAACACGTTCATTGCTGCTTGTGTTAAACCGAGCTCCCCTTTCATTGCACGGCGCAACATCATTCCCGGTGTAAGAAGACGGTTGATTTCATTTGTGCCTTCAAAAATACGATTGACTCTCGCATCGCGATATGCACGTGCAATTGGATATTCCTCACTGTACCCGTATCCGCCGTACGTTTGCATGGCTTCATCGACGACGTAATCGAGTATTTCACTGCAGTATACTTTAATCATAGCACATTCAACGGCATACTCTTCGATTGCTTTCAGTTTCTGTTTTGCCGCATCCGGTGATGACTCATCTACACCGTGCAATAAATTGTTTATCAACCCTGCAGTCCGGTATAACATACTATCGCCTGCGAATATGCGAATACCCATCTCCGCAATCTTATGCTTGATCAAGCCGAATTCTGCAATCGCTTTCCCGAATTGTTTCCGTTCTCCCGCATATTTCACGGAATGTTTCAGCAACTCCTTCGATGCACCTATTACTGCCGCTCCGAGCTTAAACCTGCCGATGTTGAGAATATTCAACGCAATTAAAAAACCGCGCCCGATCTCACCGAGCTGATTTTCGACGGGTACCTTTGCATTATCGAGAAGTAATTGGCGGGTTGAAGAACCTTTCATCCCGAGTTTCTTTTCCTCTTCACCGAGCGATACTCCCTCCATGCCTTTTTCTATTATGAAAGCAGAAAAATCTTCACCGTTGATTTTTGCAAAGGTAATATATACATCCGCGATGCCGGCATTTGAAAGCCACATCTTTTGTCCGTTTAGAATGTAATGCTTTTTATCGTCGGTGAGTTTTGCGGTAGTCCGTGCCGATTGCGCATCGGATCCTGCATGTGGTTCGGAGAGCGAGTAGGATGAGATCAATTCCGCCGTTGTAAATTTGGGCAAGTATCTTTCCTTTTGTTCGTCATTTCCGTAATAAACGATAGGCAGGGTACCGATGCCGGCGTGTGCACCGTGCGTGACCGCAAATGATCCCGCCTTGCCGAACTCTTCCGAAACGAGCATTGAGCTTTGTACATCGAGTTCCAACCCACCGTATTTCTCCGGGATATCGACGGCAAGCAAACCGAGCCCGCCGGCTTTGCGCAAAAGCCCGGTGATCACTTCATAATCTTGCTCCTCCATCTCTTCGGTCTTCGGACTGATCTCATTCTGCACAAAATCGCGTGTCGTTTGTGCAATCATTTTATGTTCTTCTGTAAAATCTTCCGGGGTGAAAATATCGTCGGGTTGATAATCCTCAATTAAAAAAGCTCCGCCTTTGGTGTACTTTTTCTCTTCCGTGGTTGACATTATCAGTACCTCCTTTTTATTCTTCATAACCACGAAGACTCCAAGACACGAATGGTAAATTACGAATTACGAGTTACGAATTAGTACACGTTTCCAATTTTCCATTTAACCTTTGAGTCTTTGAGACTTTGTGGTTTATTCTATTTAATCTAATCGCTCAAAGATCCCCGCAGCTCCCATACCGCCGCCTACACACATCGTTACCATTGCATATTTTCCGCCACGGCGAATAAGTTCGTTTAATGCAGTCGCTGTTAACTTGGCACCGGAACATCCGAGCGGATGACCGAGTGCAACCGCGCCGCCGTTTACGTTCACCTTTTCGGGATCGAGGTTTGCTTTTTGTATGACCGCCACGGCTTGGGCTGCAAACGCTTCGTTCAATTCTATGATATCGATATCTTTCAATCCGAGCTTTGCCATTTTCAACGCTTTCGGTATCGATTCGACCGGTCCGATGCCCATTTCATCGGGATGGACGGCGCCGACCGCGTATGCAATAAGCCGTGCTATCGGTTTGACTCCAAGCCGCCGGGCTTTTTGCTTCGACATTATCACGCTGATCGCCGCACCATCGCTCATTTGCGATGAGTTGCCTGCGGTCACCGTACCGCCCTGCTTGAATACGGGTTTTAATCCGGCAAGAGCTTCCGGTGTCGTATCGGCACGCGGACCTTCATCGGTATCGAATGTCACGGTTTTACTTTCAAACGTTCCGTTAATGCGGAATGTCCGTTCAACTTCGAGCGGTACAATC
>PWJF01000546.1 GCA_003560935.1 Ignavibacteriales bacterium | reverse complement strand
TATCGGTACTTCTTTTTTGTCTATTACATTTTTTATTTTATGAAAGTGAAGACGCTCATCAAACCAGGCATATATTGTATTTTTCATAGGTATGTTCGGTTATGTTCGTGTGACATAAACTTTATCACCGACAACATTTGTTTGATATTGCTCAAGCGGACGCGGCGGCGGTCCCGATACATTACGACCCGATAAATCGAACAGTCCGTTATGACACGCACACCATATCATCCTTTTATCATCCCGATACTGGACGATGCAATCAAGATGGGTGCACGTTGCCGTAAATGCGCGGTACTCATTCTCCGAAACGCGAAGCAGAATACCCGGACGCGTTCCAAACCGGAAAATCTTCCAACCGTTAACCGGGAGTTCGTCTGTCGTCGCGGCTTCAACCGTCGTCGCAGTACCCTCAGCGACATCCGGCGGCTTAAAGAACCGGAAAATCGGATACACAATACTCGCCGCTACCGGTATGCTTGTAATACGCAACAGCCAGTCGGTAAATTTTCTTCTATTCATAAATAGCTATCCTTGAGAACATTGAATAATTCATAGGGATATTATATTAATTCGCTTCGCTCATTGATTACTTCCGCTCAGTTCCAGTGATTAAACAACAATTAAAAAACAATTGACTCTACATTAAAGAGAAAATTTGAAATTTCGAGTACGTGATTCATTGAACGATTACACGTGTCAACAAGAATGGGATCGTTATTGATCATTGGTCGACAACGACTACTAAATAATTGCAACACATCGATATTGCAAATTAACATAGTAAAAATAATATATTTTCACGGCGCATATATCGTGCCAGTGAACGTTTTCGACATAATGTAACAATTTTTTTGAAATATTGCAGGACGAAGAGATTATTTTCTCAATAATGGCAAATCGGCTCTCAACACCTTATTAAATTTGAGAAATGATGTGTAATCTTCGGCAGTATTTATATTATAGAGAGGTGAGTAATTTCCGTCCACTTTCTCAATTGGAAGCGTAATAAATCGCGTCCGTATTTTTGAGAGGAACTCTATCATCGTATATTTTCCTTCTCTCAGAGATGATTCGATACATGGGTAAGCAGATCGCCGGTATACCGCACACAGCGGATGAACCGCTTCATGTACAACCGGAACAACGGCATCTTCACCGTTCATATGCATCGCAATTTCCCGGATGATTTGAGCGGTTATAAACGGTATATCGCAGGATGCAACCAAAATAAATTCCGACCTCGTGTGTTTAAAGGCGGAATGGATACCCGCAAGCGGTCCGCTATTTTTATACACGTCGGGATAAACCGGAATATTTAAAAACCGGTATTCATCTTCATCATCGGAGATAATGCATACATCACCGCACACCGATTGAAGAATTTCGGAGATATGCTGCACAAACGGCTTACCGTCTATCTTCAGTAATGCCTTGTTCGTTCCCATTCGTTTGCTTTCACCGCCTGCGAGAACGACACCAGTTATCATATTTATCCTACCCATCTTTCGCAAGACCTTTTTTTGCAAATGCAATTACATGACCGTCCGGATCGGTACAATATGCAACAACATCGCCCCAATTTTTTAACTCGGGATCGCTTACCTTTCCCGCGCCTGCGTTGAGCGCTTTCCTTAAATATACAGCGGGATCATCAACCGTAAGATAAAACTCACATCGGGGCGTACCGTGTGGTTCCTCTGGATGCGGAGTTTTGTAATTAAGAATACGCAGCGCGTTATCTTGTTGTAACAATCCCAGTTTACAATTCGGGAATAATTTAAACTCGGTCATACCTGTGACATCGAGCACCGGGTCGAGTTGCAGTATACCGCTATAAAATTCACGACTGCGGTGTTGATCATGTACAAACAAAATAAATTCACATTGTGTCATCAATTCAACCAGCCTATCCCCCGCTCACCGGTGGGATTATCGCGACCTCGTCACCATCGTGCAGTGTATGGTCGCCTTCCACATACTCATTGTTTACGGCAAGGCGAAATGTCGATTTATGATCCATGAAAGAATCGTTGTACGCACCAAGGTAGTCATAAATATCGCGTACATGCGCGCCGTCTTTCATGTCGAGTTGAAGTTCATCTATCTTTGCCAGATCTTTTGCAATCGAGAACAAGCGTACTTTGACGTTCATGGTCACCCCGTTATTCCGAGATACGTCTTTTCGGCATTAATAAATCGCTGCAGGAATCGACCTGCATGTTGATAAAATGAAATGTGTGCCTGTTCGATAACGTTCTTCGCAAACGTCGACGTCCATCCGGCAAAATGATCCTTGAGGAAATCGCGTTGTGCGTTTCGCGCTACTTCAATCTTTTCCGCATCGAAATTCTTTTGTCGCGAGACCAATTCTTTCACAATAAGATACGACAGAAACTCCGCCTCGACCGAGATGAAATCCACGCGCTCTTTCGCGCTTATCTGCAATCCGAACGCATTATAAAATCCCGATATATCGGCAAGGCTCTGCGTTTTGTAAAATATCTCCTGATTCTGAAGATGTTCAAGTTCATACGGTGAGGTCTTCTTCGATAACGTATGTCCGAACACGTTTATATACTCATATTCAATCGTGTTTTTTTCCTTATCGAAAGCATCGATCAGAGCGACAACCGTTTCATGAATACCATCGGATTTCTTTCCGCAATATTCATCATAGTATTTCGCCGCCTCGATTAACTGATTTTTAAATTCCTCACGGCAAAGCGATTGAAATTTCTCCTCTACCGGTGATGTAAACATCGACGAGATACCTGCATAAAGAATCGCACGTGATTGTAATCGGTCTAATTTGGCGGTGGTTGTTGCCATGGTTCACCTCATATCGAATTATAATGTGTATCTTTTCGCTCGTAAATCGGTTCGTCCACATTTACACGAACGCATTCTTTTCCTTTTTTATTGTATCCGATCACCGTATCATTATAAACTTCCAACGATTTCACGCCGCCGTCCGATAATGTCACTTCGCGTTCGTACATTTTCGGTCCTTTTTTGATATCGTATTTATAAATGATATCACGTTGTGCCCGGAAGAGCTGCAGGATCGCAAGAAACTCCCGTGTCGGATAGATGTACCGGTCGATTGCTTCATCGACACCGGGACCGAACATCTGCCGGAGATATTTCCGCGGAGCCCATCTCGGTGGAATATAAAAAACATTTGGTTCCGTTCCAAACTGCGGATACAACGGCAGGGCCACCTTTTCCTTGTGTACCATTACATACAAAGGATTCTCCTCATCTGCTTTCCACGTACCGTCCTTCATCATCTCGACAAGTCCCTGCAATCGTATCTTTCCGACACACGCTGCCATACACCTTGTTTCGATCGGCACTCCATCGGGTGTTATCGATTTATCTTTCCCCTCGAGTCGAGGATAACACGCGATGCACTTCTCGGATATCTTGGTCTGTCCGTTGTACATTGCTTTTTTATACGGACATGCTTCGACACATTTGCGATAACCGCGGCAGCGTTCCTGATCGATGAGCACGACGCCGTCTTCTTCCCGCTTATAAATAGCATTGCGCGGACAGGCGGCAAGACATGCAGGATACGTACAATGATTACATATTCTTTGTAAATAAAAGAAATACGTTTTATGTTCCGGCGTGTTGACGGGACTTTTAAGAAATCCCATCTCGTCTTTTTCCAAACCGGCCGGCATAGGGGATGTATCTTCGTGCACGTTGGGTTTGCTCCATTCGTGATCTTCAGGGAGATAGCCTACGACTCGTGAATGACCGTCCGGAGAATGACGTTTCACTGCTGCCTCGAAGAGGGTCATGCCGTTATACTTTCCGTAATGTGCGTGCTTTCCATCCC
>PWJF01000479.1 GCA_003560935.1 Ignavibacteriales bacterium | reverse complement strand
GATATATCCGAAGGCGGTTATTCAGGATAACGTGGTGAATTATATCGTGACCGTGGAGATACTCGATTTTAAGGATCGGATACTTCGGCCGGAAATGACTGCCAACGTAACGATCACTCTTGATGAACGGACAGACGTGCTCGCGGTACCGACTGCGGCAATCTACCGCGACCGCGGCGAACGGTATGTCATGGTGCTCGAAGGTGATAAACACGTACGCCGGACTGTCAACGTGGGTTGGCGTGACGGTACCTACACCGAGATTCTTGAAGGATTGAATGACGGAGATCTGGTTTTAATTGCAGAGACTATTTAACAGGAGACAATAAATGAACAAGAAATTAATTGAAGCAATAAACATCTCGAAAATGTACGGACGTGGTGTAGATACGAGTGTGACAGCGTTGGATAAGGTCTCGCTTGAAATACACGAAGGCGAGTTTATCGCCATCATGGGTGCGTCGGGTTCGGGGAAGTCCACGCTGATGAATATTCTGGGATGTCTCGATAAACCTACCGAAGGAACACTGATTCTTGACGGTGTTGAAGTAAGTAAATTAGGCGATGAAGAGCTTGCTGTGGTGCGTAATAAAAAGATCGGATTTGTCTTTCAGTCGTTTAACCTGCTTGCCCGCACCAACGCGCTTGAAAACGTCGAGCTGCCCCTTCTCTATTCCGACCGGAGCAATATAACAGAGCTTGCGCGGAAGGCGCTGCAGTCGGTCAGTCTTTCGGACCGCATACATCATCTTCCGAACGAACTATCAGGCGGTCAGCAGCAGCGCGTTGCGATTGCACGCGCGCTGGTGAACGATCCGGAGATCGTATTTGCCGATGAGCCGACGGGGAATCTGGATTCCCGGTCGAGTGTGGAGATCATGTCGCTCCTTCAAAAATTAAATGCACAGGGCAGAACAATAGTTGTTGTGACGCACGAGCAAGATATTGCACGATATGCCGGTCGTATTATACAAATTGCTGACGGGAAAATAACAAGCGATATGAAAAATACAAAGAGAATTAACGCGGAAGATACGATTTCAAGATCGCCGGAAACGGAGGTGGCAGATGAAAACAGGTAGAATGATGAAAATCGCCTTTATCGGTTTGGGCAGAAACAAGCTTCGTACGTTTCTGATGATGGTCGGTGTTGTGATCGGTATTACTGCTTTGACGATAGTAGTCGCAGCGGCACTGGGAGCGCAGGAGCGTATAATAGAGCGGGTTAAACAGTTCGGGTACGAAACGCTTATGGTGCGTGCCGGCGGCGAAGTGGAACGCGGTGCGATGACCGGCGGTGAGGTAACGACATTAAAAATAGAAGACGCCGAGGCGATCCTGGCGGAAGTGAGATCGGTCGTGGAGGTGGCACCGTTTAACCGCCGGGGTCGCTCGGATGTTATCTATCAGGATAAGTCTGCAAATGCGCCGCTGTTTGGAGTAACACCCGGTTGGTCGACCGTGTGGAACTGGCATGTTGCCCGGGGTGACTTTATCAGCGACCGTGATATCGGGCAGCTTGCACGTGTGTGTGTTATCGGACCGACGGTACAGCGGGAATTATTCGGCGATGCAAATCCCATCGGTGAGATGATACGTGTCGGCAACGTTCCGTTTGAAATTATCGGTGTAATGGAGGAACGGGGAATAAGTGCCGGCGGCGGCGATATGGATAACCGGGTTTTCATTCCGCTCAGTACATTCATGCGTCGCGTTGCCAATGTGGATCATATTTACGGCATTCGTATATTGCTCGGCTCCGTGAGAGATGTCGATACGGCAGTTGAAGAGATTGTTGCTCTTTTAAGGGAACGGCATAACCTCGCCTCCGGCGTGCCGGATGATTTCACCGTGAGGAGTGCGGATGAGGTACAGGAAATGGTTGAGGGAATGCTCGGTACGTTTAACATTTTATTAATTCTGGTTGCGGGAATTTCATTGATAGCGGGAGGTATCGTTGTTGCAAATATAATGCTTATCTCGGTGAACGAACGCCGTAAGGAAATCGGTTTGAGAAAAGCAGTCGGCGCACGAAAAAAAGATATCACAACTCAATTTTTATTCGAAGCGACGGCGGTCACGCTGACCGGCGGTGTGATCGGTATTGTTTTAGGAGGTGCCGGTGCGATCCTGCTTGAATCGATAACTCAAACACCGACCGCAATATCCTGGTTAAGCGTTGCCGTGGGTGTTGTGTTCTCGGCACTGGTCGGTATCATAGCGGGCATTCAGCCGGCGAAAAGAGCAGCAGCGCTGCAGCCGGTCGAGGCGTTGCGGGGGTAATATTATGTAAATTCTAAATCCGAATATCTAAATTCTAAACAATTTCCAAATTCTAATTTCTAAATGTTCAAAACAGAGACCACCGCTGCCGGGAGGTTTTGAGAATTTGATTTTTGGTTATTGAGGTTTGTTTAGGATTTAGAATTTAGTGCTTAGGGTTTCTAATAAAAAAAAGCTCAAATGTTATTATCTGTAATATCATTTAAAATTTTAGTTCTGGTGATTTAAATAACTTCATGAACCTTCTCCGTACAATAAAAATATCACGTAAACAACTTTCTGCGCACAAACTACGCACGGCACTTGCACTGCTCGGCATAGTGGTCGGTGTATCGGCGGTTATCATCATGATCGCAATCGGGACCGGTGCACAGCGTGAAGTGTTAAGCAAGATCGAGGAGATGGGAACAAATCTCATCATTGTCAATGCGGCAGAAGTACAGCGGTCGCCCGGCAGATTACAGGTTCGCGGTACGGTAACGACGCTTACCGTGCAGGATGCCGAAGTAGTTGAACGCGATATCCCTTATGTTGTTACCGCAGCTCCGGTACAGAGCAGACGTATGCAGGTGAGATACGGGAATCTGACATCATCCGTTAATGTCGTCGGCACGACACCGGCGTTTCAGGATGTCCGGAACGTTCGCGTTCGAGCCGGCAGCTTCTTCGATGAACACGATGATATTGCGTTGCGTCGTGTTGCCGTGATAGGTGCGGGTATTCATAGAAGTTTGTTCGGCGGACAGAACGTGATGGGAGAAACCATACGCATCGGCAACGTGCCGTTTGAGGTCATCGGAATTATGGAATCGAAGGGAGTCGACCTCGACGGTGTCGATCAGGACGATCAAATTTTTATTCCTATACGTACCGCCCTCAGACGGGTGTTTAATCTCACTTACATTAATAACATCTATGTACAGGCACAGCATCGGGATGTAATGGATGTTGCGGCGGAACGCATACGGGAGATACTTCGTGAACGACAACGCCTGATTGCTCAGGATCGACCCGACGATTTCACCATTCACACGCAGCTTGAATTGCTCGATGCACAGAGGGAAACAACCGATACGTTCACCATGCTTATCGGCAGCATTGCGGGTGTGTCATTGTTTGTAGGAGGGATCGGCATACTTGCGATCATGTTGATCTCGGTACGCGAGCGTGTCAACGAGATCGGATTACGGATGGCGGTCGGCGCACGTCGAAAGGATGTGTTGACACAGTTTCTCCTTGAAGCATCGATGCTCAGTATCGGTGGAGGAATAGCCGGCATCGTCTTCGGTATCGCGGGATCGATCGTTGTCGGCATTGCGACTGCGTGGGCGACGAGTGTCTCTCTGTATTCGGTGCTTCTTGCATTCATTTTCTCTTTCAGTATCGGACTATTTTTCGGTGTCTATCCAGCTCGTAAAGCATCCCTGCTGGATCCGATTGAGGCGTTGCGGAGTGAATAGTATAGTTGTAACAACCACTCTCCAGAGTGGCGTAGCCCGCCGAAGGTGGGCTTTAAAAAGCCATAAAGTAGCAGGAACGTTTTGTTTAATACCACATATTTTTAAAAGCGATGTC